>JAFSWW010000134.1 GCA_017444345.1 Synergistaceae bacterium
TGTTAATGACTCCTTTTGCCTTGCCCGGTACTCTTTTAGGAATAAGCTATTTACTTGCATTCAATCACGCGCCTATTATCTTAGTGGGAACTGCGGCAATTATCGTTATAAATTACGTGATTAGAGAATTACCCGTCGGAATTGAGGGCGGTATTGCTTCACTCAGGCAAATTGACGCGTCAATAGAAGAAGCAGCTACGGACTTGGGAGCAGATCAGGCTACAGTTTTCAGGACTATAGTATTGCCCTTAGTTCGTCCGGCTTTCTTGTCGAGTTTGTCATATACATTTGTGCGTTCAATGACGGCTGTAAGTGCAGTAATATTCTTGATTTCTGCGCGCTGGTATCATATAACGGTCTTGATTTATAATTTCTCGGAAAATTTGAGATTCGGACTCGCGAGCGTTTTATCGACTGTGTTAATAATAATCGTATTCGGAGCGTTCGGGCTCATGAGATTATTAGTGCGTGAGAATTCTAATTTAATGAAAAATGTAAATTAATGCGAACATGAAAGGAGAGAAAATAAAATTGGCAAATAATAATTCCAAGTCAGTAACGCTTGAGAACATCAAAAAAATATTCTGGGATCCTCAGACAAAGCAAAACGTCGCAGCAGTCGGGGGAGTATCCTTCAAACTTGAGCCGGGGGAACTCGTAACGTTATTAGGGCCCTCAGGGTGCGGCAAGTCTACAATTTTGCGAATGTTATCAGGTTTTGAGCAGCCAACTTCAGGCAAAATAATGATCGGAGACGTTGACGTTACTAACATGCCCCCGAATAAACGGGACACGGCTATGGTCTTCCAGAGTTATGGACTATTTCCGCACATGAATGTCTCTCAAAATGTAGCTTACGGGCTGAATTTGCGCAAAGTTCCCGCCAAAGAACGCGACGAGAAAGTACAAAAATTTCTTGAAATGGTCGGGCTCGGTCAAATGGGATTACGTCCGCCGTCGAGACTTTCAGGAGGTCAGCAGCAGAGAGTCGCACTTGCAAGAAGTCTTATAGTTGAGCCTTCAGTGTTATTGCTTGACGAGCCATTATCGAATCTTGACGCGCTTTTACGTGAACAGATGAGAGTAGAAATCCGCCGCCTGCAAAAATCTTTAGGAATCACAGCAATGTACGTTACTCATGACAGAGTCGAGGCTATGAGCTTATCGGACAGCATTATAGTAATGAAGAGCGGCCTAATTGAACAGAGAGGCACTCCCAGTGATATTTATAGAGATCCCGTAAATACTTTTGTTGCTGGCTTTGTCGGTAAAGTTGCATTCTTCCCGTGTGAAGTGAAGGGAGTAGATGACTCCTGCCATGTTGAGATTAAGGGCAAAAATTTCAGCGCACCCCGTTGGAATAAAGATTTGAAGTCAGGCGATAAGGCTTTAATAATGGCACGTCCTGAGTCTTTATCGATAAATGAACCCGGCGCGGGCGTTGAAGATGGAGTTGTTACTGCAAATATTTATCTCGGCAACAGCGTAGAGACATGGGTACATACGGATTTAGGAAATGTGCTCGTTCAGATTGACAATCCCGACGTCAAAAAGATATGGGCTGAGGGCGAGAAAGTTTCTTTATCGTTTGATCCTGCGTTGACTAAGATTTTAGCCGACGATTTAGAGAAGAATTAAAATTTTTTGCCGGGCGGTGTTGAGCTGTCCGGCTTTTATGATTAATTAAATTCGCGTAAAATTCTTTCGTCCACCTTGAACCACCAGAACAGAGTAATAATTATTAGTCCCATGTTCAAAAGCGGCATATTGAAAAATTTTATTATTGCTTCGTCCCAGCCGTTAGAGTTAAATTCAGGTGATAGAATCAAAGCTATAAAGATATTTAATACTGCAGCTAAATAATTTGAGTAAGACATGGTGGCTTTTGCCTTAGGAGCTATATTTCTGCAAACTATGAATATTAAACAATTTATAATAAATACAATTGCAAATCCTGATAAAACGCTCCATAATTTAGGGTGAACGCTTATTTTATTAATGTAATTATCGATAAAATAACAAGCTGTAACTGTAATTATCGCGGATAAAAACATTAATGCCAGCATATAAACACTAGGAAGTTTGCGGCTCTCTTCTTTCACAACAGCAATTGCTGCGGCCTGTTCTTTGCTTTCTACATTGTCGGTCTGAGTGTTAATTTCTACTTCATTGGCGAAATCATTAGCTACATACCAGCCTATAGCCTCAGTTATTGTGAATGCAGTACCAGCATTTATAGCATTGCCAAGTCCCGGAATCCAGCCCAATAAAAATTGTGATACAGTTCTGCCTCCTATTGCTGCTGCAGCTCCTGACAAAATTGACGCCCCTACAGTCTTTGTTATTGTTTTCCCGAATACTGCGCCCAAACTTATAATCATTCCTATTTGTATAGTCGTAATAAGTGGTGCATCAGAGCCGGGAATTTGTGCCAGTCCTGCCCCTATAGCACCGGCTGATGTTGCTGCTCCATGAATAATTACATGACATTTGCTTTTTTCTTTGTCCGTCATGATTAAATATATGCCTCCTACAAAAATATATTTTGCAGGAATTATACAAGGGGGGGGGGGGCATTAGTCAATAACTGGATTTACTGATTAAAATTTTCAAGTTTTTTGCGTTCACGTTCGGCCTTAATGCGTAAATTATGCTCGCGGATTTTGTCAATGTGAGGCTTTAACGGTTTATATCGAGAAAAATCTGTTACTTCCGGCATATCAGATAGATCTATATCTTCGTCTTTCCTTTGCTCAAATAATAATTTTATTAGCGATTTCTTCAATTCTTCGCGCTCTTCCGGAGTACGTCCCAGTCTAACAACATCATGTAAGCCCATTAACATAGCGTATTTTCTCCCTTCTAGTAGCTTCTCTTGCTGATATTATTCTGATTATATCATTGTCATTCACTGTTACGCGTTCAACATAAACAATAAACATGACTTTTGCAGCAAGCCAGCCTATAACGTCCCAGCGTTCTTCTCCGGTGATTTTGTCCACTGAGTTAAATTCAAAAATAGCGTGTTCATCAAAAAATGCAGATGCTGCAGTAGTAAAATTTATATTATGCTTGAGAATATTGGCCGCTCCTTCTCATCGTCCCATGTAAATAAAACTCCGTTAAGCTCTAATTTTATTTCTGCGTGTTCAATCAAATTTTTCACACTCCCGGCGCAATAATATCACGAGCATGGAAATATTTTAATCACTCTACAGATTTTATCTCAGCCTGTAAATCCTGTTTGAGGGAATACGTGTCAAAAGCTGCTTCCTTAGGAAGATTTATAAATATATTGCTGATCTTATCCAGTTTTACGGCTCCTTCTTGTAAAGACACATCGAAAACATGACCGCCTCTTGTCCTATCTTCAGAAAGAAAATGAAGATGCCATCCCGGCATATTAATCCCGTCCATGTAATCAGGAAAATACACTCCCACAAGCGACCCTCGTATATCATCAAAAATAAATGCTTTTTGCGTCTGAGAAAGAATATCTTTCAATGTGATATGCTGTGACCTGTATGGAGCTTCGGATCTGGCATCAACTTTTGTGAAATCACCATCAATCTTAACAATATGCATACTATTCAAGCCGAATTTTTCTTCGATCTTCCTTGTTAGTTCCGTTCGTATAGATTCGATATTCGGCATATTTTTGAGTGTAAATTGCTGCTCTCCGTAAAGTTTTGATACAGCTGCAAAAGGAACACCTATATCATTAGCAACTTCTGTAATATGTCCGTCCTGATCTGCCCTGTAACAATGTCCGTCCATTAGAATCATTTCTCCGTTAACGTCTTCAAATGTTCCCAGTCCTGTATTTCCTTCGTGAAGAAGTTCTCCTACATTTATTACTGCACGGCTATATCCTAAAGCAAGTGCTTGCAATGTTGAAACCTGATACATTTTATTTTCACTGTACATATAAATTTCTCCTCTTTTCTGCTCATATTATCGCCTGTCTTCATATTCAGGGATATTTTTTCCTGAACAATAATAATATCATCTGCATTAAAATATATAATATAATTTGCTTATTCGTAAAAATATTTACACGAAAGGGGAGAATAATTACATGAATAAAAATTTTATTGCCTGCTTGGCCTTGCTTGCTTGTTTGAGTACTGCCCCGGCAATGGCTCTTGACTCTGCGGCACTTCCGGATAAAGCGACTCTATCAGCTAATAGAATGAGATTTGACGCTTACACGGGCGATTTTCTAGCAGACGGCAATGTAGCAATCAACGCGGGAGAATTCAACGTGAAAGCTCCAACAGCAACGGGCAACACTGAACGCAGGGAAGTAAATTTTGACAAGGGAATAAAAGCAGCCGGAAAATGGGACGGGAGCAAAATAGATCTAAACGCCGGCAAATTATTATTAACTTTTGCAGATACTCCGACATGTAAATTTCTTAATGGAGTCAAAGGCGGTTACGGCACTATACATCTTGACGCGGATAGATTGACTCTGACTGGATTCGGCGGCATTTCTTCACCGAGCGCAACGGACAAGCAAACAAAATTTTGGCTCACTAAAGTCAGAAATTTTGAAGACAGATCTAAAGGTTTCACATTCGGTGCTGACAATGTAGAAGGACTTATCAGAAACGGTGATTTATTCGAGATGACAGCAAAAAAAGGTGTCTGGCTCAGGGGCAAACCTAAGGCGCGGGGCGACGCTGTGAGTCTCAAAGGGGACAGCGCAGTTTATTCACTGACTCGCGGAAGTGTCGTAGTAAACGGCCATGTTGTAGCAGTTCAGGGCGGGCGGACTCTGAAATCTGACTCAATCGTATACTTCCCTGATCAAAATAGAGTCGAGGCTTTAGGAGGAGTCAGGCGGAACCCTGAAGGCAAAGTTGAGAGTGCAGACCGTGCAGAAATTACTATAGATTTAACCCGTGAACGCAGAAATAACCCTAAACCCGCTCAAAATCAAGAAGATAATAAACCTCAAAGGAGAACGCGCAAAAAATGACAGGTCTAACAGCTTCAGATTTGCGGAAAAGTTATAATAATCGTCTCGTAGTCGGCGGAGTAAGCATAAACGTAAACCCCGGTGAAGTTGTAGGACTCTTAGGGCCAAACGGTGCAGGCAAGACAACTTCATTTTACATGATTGTAGGATTAATCAGGCCGGACTCTGGCAGCGTCTTAATTGACGATAAAGAAATTACGAGTCTCCCAGTTTATAAGCGGGCTCGTTCGGGAATCGGCTATTTACCTCAGGAGGCTTCAATTTTTCGCAATCTCACAGTCAGAGAAAATATTAATCTTGTCTGGGAAGAAACAGGCAAGAGAAAACAGGCAAAGGAACTCACTGATCAATTACTCGAACAATTTAAAATCACTCACATAGCAGAAACTAACGGATATGCTTTATCAGGCGGAGAAAGAAGACGCGTAGAGATTGCACGGGCTTTGACTCTGAAACCTAAATTTATTTTGCTTGATGAACCTTTCAGCGGTATAGATCCCATTGCAGTAGCTGATATTCAGTCAATGATTCACGAGCTAAAGGCACAGAGCTACGGAATATTAATCACGGATCACAACGTCCGGGAGACTCTTTCAATTACTGACAGGACATATTTAATTCATGCCGGTAAAATCTTTCTTGCAGGGTCGCCTAAAGAAGTCGCAGGAAATGAACTCGCTAGAAAATTCTATCTCGGTGAAAATTTCGAGTGGGAAGGAGCTAATAAAGATTAATGCAATACAGAATTGAACACGACACAATGGGAGAAATTCAAGTCCCATCAGATAAATACTGGGGCGCACAAACTGAACGGAGCCGGCAAAATTTCAAAATCGGAGTCGGACTCGAGACAATGCCCCGCGAAATTATTAAAGCATTCGCATATCTCAAGAAAGCATGTGCAATCGCAAATAATATTTTACTGCCTGAAAGAATGACTCAAGAAAAATTGCAAATCATCTCACAAGTTACAGATAAAATTATTTCAGGTGAATTAGATTCGCACTTCCCTTTAGTAGTCTGGCAAACAGGTTCGGGCACTCAATCAAACATGAATATAAATGAAGTAATTGCTAACATGGGCAACGAGATAGCCGCGAAAAAATTACTTCACCCTAATGATGATATAAATATGTCGCAGTCTTCTAATGATACATTCCCTTCTGCTATGTATATCGCCGGAGTCTTGGAAGTTACGCAAAAATTAATCCCCGCAATAAAAAATTTAATCGAAACTTTCAAGCGTTTAGAATCAGAAAATAGCGACATAATCAAAATAGGCCGGACTCATTTGCAGGACGCTACACCGTTGAGATTTTCGCAGGAAATTTCAGGATGGCGCAATAGTTTAGAATGCGGGCTTGAATATATAGAGAACTCGCTAAATTTCTTGAATCACTTGGCAATCGGCGGGACTGCTGTAGGAACCGGCTTAAATGCTCCTAAAAATTTTGACTCTGAAGTAACACGCGCATTGACTCATTTAACGGGAATAATTTTCACTCCGGCAAAAAATAAATTTCATGCTTTAACGTCAAAAAGTGAAATAGTATTCTCACACGGCGCAATAAAAGCACTTGCAGCAGACTTAATGAAAATCGCTAATGATATAAGATTTCTAGCGTCAGGGCCTCGCTGCGGACTGGGTGAAATTTTTATACCTGAGAATGAGCCGGGAAGTTCCATAATGCCCGGAAAAGTTAATCCCACTCAGTGCGAACAGGTTACAATGATAGCCGCTCAAATAATGGGCAATGATTTAACAATAAGTATAGCAGCTAGTCAGGGCAATTTTGAGCTTAACGTGTTTATGCCGGTCTGTGCTTATAATTTCCTGCAGTCAGTAAGATTATTGAGCGAGTCAATTAATTCATTTAACAAAAATTGTGCGTCGGGAATCAAAGCAAATCGAGACAAAATGCGTGAAAATCTCGATAAATCCCTTATGCTCGTTACTTCACTGAATCCCGTTATAGGCTATGAGAACGCCGCAAAAGTTGCAAAATTAGCTCACAGTAAAAATATTTCACTCAAAGAAGCATGTACGGAGCTTGAATTATTAAGCCCTGAAAAATTTAAGGAGGTAGTCAATCCTGAAAAAATGGTCTAGTCAAGAAAGAAATAACAAAACGCGCGAGTCTATAAATCTTGAAATTTCCGGACTCTCAAGCGACGGAGCAGGAATCTCACGGACTGAAAGAGGCGTTATTTTTGTGCACGGAGCTTTACCCGGTGAGCTTGTAAATGCTGAAATTGCAGCAAGAAAGAAAGATTTTAGCATAGCCGACACACTAGAAATCATAAAGGCCAGCCCCGAAAGAGTCACGCCCAAATGCAAATATTACGGGAAGTGCGGAGGTTGTCAATTACAGCACGCAAATTATAACTTGCAATTAAGACTCAAGGCCGGTCTAGTTCGTGACGCAATGACTCGAATCGGGGGATTTGACGCGAAAATTTTTGATAATTTAACTTGTGAGGAGTCGCCCGAATCATGGAATTACCGCAATAAAGCAGCCTTCCCGGTTCAGGATTTACACGGACGAATTATAACGGGATTCTACAGAGCAGGGACTCACAGGCTTGAATTAATCAGGCAATGCCCGGTAAATGCTAAGAGGCTCAATGAAATTTACGGCAAAATTTTAGACTCACTTGACACTGTGAAATATCCTTTTGACGGTTATAATGAGCTTAACGGCACCGGCAAATTAAGGCACATCATAGCACGCACGGGAATTAATACGGGTGAAAGTCTTTTATCGTTTGTCATAAACGGCAAATTATCAGCAAAAAGTGTTAAATCTCTTGTATCACTGGGTAATCAAGCAAGGCCGAATACTTTGACTCTAAATCATAATTCTAAGCCGGGCAATGTCATATTAGGAACTTACACGGAAAATTTAACGGGTTCGGGCTTAATTTCTGAAATGTTAGGCAAGTATAAATTATTCTTTGATACAGCTTCATTTTTTCAGGTCAACACAGGCCAAGCAGAAAAATTATTTAATTATGTGAGTTCGCTTGCAGGTGATTCTAAAAATTTGCTTGAGTTATACAGCGGTACAGGCTCATTAACTTGCTATCTTGCTGAAAACTCAAAAAATATTACAACTGTTGAAGAGTGGCGCGGGGCTGTAAAAATGGCCGTCAAGAATTTGCACGCGAATAATTTCGAAAACTTTCAGGCTTTGTGCGGACGGTCTGAAGAAGTTATCAGCGATTTACGGGACAATTATGACTCTGTAGTGCTTGACCCTCCCCGTGATGGCTGCGAGAGAAGAGTACTTGAATCTATAAACTCATTCGGAGTCAGGAAAATTATTTATGTCTCATGTAATCCGGCTACTTTGGCGAGAGATTGCAAAATTTTAGCGGCTCATGACTACAAATTAGCGAGCATTAAAGCATTTGACATGTTCCCTCAGACGGCACACGTTGAAAGCGTCGCAGTTTTGCAGAAATGAATCGAGATATTTATTTGACACGTTCACGCGAATTTATATTATTGCAGAATGAATCACGGGCAAGGCAAATTTTTTATTGATATTCATTAACGAGTATAAAAACTTTTGACACGTTCACGCGAATTTATTTATTATTGCAGAATGAATCACGAACGAGGCAAATTTTTTATTAATATTCTCATTAGCTAGTATTAAACACGCAAATTATAAATTTGAATCACGGGCGCGGGAATTAGCGATAAATTTTTAACAGGAGGGCAAATTTTTTATATGTACGCACAAAAAAGTAATATTAACGAGATGTTAAACGGTGTCAAGCAATTTATTATTCCCATTTATCAGAGATTTTACAGCTGGGATATTGAACAGTGCCGCCGCTTATGGAATGATATTGTCTCAATGCAGGAAAATAACAAGGACTATCATTTTATCGGCTCAATAGTAAATATTGTAGAACACGCAGCGTCAACAGGTGTGCAGAAATATATTATAATTGACGGCCAGCAGAGAATCACGACACTTTTATTGCTGTTAATTGCCCTTCGTGATTACGCGATTCAGAATCCTGACGAGAAAGCCGTTAACTCCCGCAAAATAGATAATACTTTGCTAAAAAATGAATATGAAGACGGCAGCGATCGTTATAAATTGTTATTAACTGAGTCGGACCGAGAAATTTTTATTAGCTTAGTCGAGAATAAGCCCATAACACAAGGAACTAAATCAAGATTACTAGACAATTATAATTTTTTTGCTAAGAAAATTAATGATAAAATCTTGCAGCCCGCTGAAATTTTCGAGTCTATAAGCAAACTTCAAATTGTAAATATAACTCTTGAACGTTCGCTCGATGATGCACAGGCAATTTTTGAGAGTCTGAACTCAACCGGCAAAGAATTATCGGAGTCTGATTTAATACGAAATTATTTACTCATGGGACTTGATAATAATGAGCAAATATATATTTATGAACAATACTGGCGGCCGATGGAAAAACTTTTCGGGAATCAAATTCTAGAAATGGATCAATTTTTCAGGGATTATATAACTCTTAAAATTAACGTGATTCCAAATAAGAATCTTACTTATGAAGAGTTCAAAAAATATAGCATGAATTCAGAATTTGACTCAACCCGTGATTTATGTGCAGATTTATATAAATACGCAAATTATTACAATGAAATAATGTTCTCACGCAGCAATAACCCCGAAATAAATAATTTATATAATGATATTGTCGAGCTTAAAATGACGGTCTCTTATCCGTTCTTAATGAGACTTATTAATGACTATCACGAAAAAATTATTAACGAGTCTGAATTCAAGCAAGTTTTAAGGCTCTGTATCAGCTATGTATTTCGCCGGAGTATTTGCGACTTCCCGACTAATTCACTTAATAAAACTTTTGCGAACATGAAAAACGCAATTAATTCAATCGATTATGTTAATTCAATAAAAGCATTTTTCCTAATGTGCGGCGGTTATCGTGAATTTCCTGATAATGATAGATTTATTGCTGCGTTTACTTCACGAGATATTTATAACATGCAGAATCGCGTAAAATTTATATTGCGGAGTCTCGAAAATTTTGATAATAAAGCTCCCATAAACATGGCAAATTATACAGTTGAGCATATAATGCCGCAGACTTTGACTCAGGAATGGCAAAAAATGCTCGGCGATAACTGGCGCGACGTTCAGAAAAAATATTTACACACAATCGGAAATTTGACTCTGACTGCTTATAATTCCGAAATGAGTAACAGCTCATTCACTGAAAAAATGAATATCACAGGCGGATTTAAGCAAAGTGCTTTGAGATTAAATAATTTCCTTGTAACTCTTGACGAATGGAACGAGTCAAATATTATAAATCGAGCGAATTTATTAGCCGAGAAAGCCGTAAAAATTTGGGAATTTCCTAGCTTGACACCTGAAGAACTCGCTAAATATAAGGGACAAGAAGAACGTTACAGCATAGCAAGTTATAATACTAATAATTACACGATGGAATTATTTAATTTGCTTGATTCACGCATTAAAAATATTTCGTCTTATGTTAGGCGGGAATTCAAAAAATTATATGTCGCATATAAGCTCGATACAAATTTTGCTGATATATTTTTCCAGAGTCAGCGGCTCAAAATCTCTATTAACATGAAATTTGCGGACGTAAATGACCCTGAAGGAATTTGCAGAGATGTAACAGGTCTAGGAAAGTGGGGTAATGGCGATGTTGAAGTTTACATGGAAAAGTTATCTGATATTGATAATGTCATGTATATTATTATGCAGTCATATAATTATCAGCAGGATTAACGCGGAGGAGTCAATAATGCCCATAAAAATAGAATCACTCAAGACAGAAAGATTTACAACGAAATTTTTTAGATTTGGCAATAAAGCGAGTCAAAAGAAATTTATAATAATTCCCGGTACCAGCTTAAAAAGTGTCATGAATTTTGCTGACTCAGTCGCAGAATCATATAAAATTTTTGCTCAAGACTATGAAATTTTCTTGTTTGATATTCGCGATGATTTACCGGAAAATTATAGAATTCAGGATCTAGCGCGGGACTTGGCCGAATCCCTTGACTCGTTACAGATAAATAATGCTGACATTTTAGGCGTATCAATGGGCGGAATGATTGCGCAGAGTCTCGCAGTGAGTCGTCCTGATTTAGCGCATAAAATTGTGTTAGCCTCTACTGCCTCACGTGCAAAGCCCAGAACAGTAAAATTTTGGAATGATTTATTAACTTTAGCACGCGGAAAAAATATTAATGCCCTGACTCTGGGATTCTCTGAAAATATCTATACGCCGGAATTTTTCGCAAAATATCGTGATTCTATTCTCGCAGCAAATAATAATATAAGTGATTTAGAACTTGAGCGATTTATAATTATTACTCAGGCTGTTAGAGATTTTGATATTTATGACGAGCTTAACAAGGTAAAATCTCAAGTCTTAGTAATAGGCGCGGGACGTGATAAAATTTTCGGGGCTGATTATTCACGAGAGACAGCTGATAAAATCGGCTGCGATTTATATATTTACGAGAATTACGGCCATGCAGTTTATGACGAGGCACCGGACTATAAAGCAAGAATCATGAAATTTTTTCAGGAGTGATTACTAATGAACATGATAGATTCAAGACTGGCAAAATTACGCGCTTTAATGCAAGAAAGAAAGTTAGACTCATTTGTCTTAATCGTGAGTGAACGCTCAAATTCTGAATCATGTCATTATATTTCAGGTTTTCGCGGAAGTTCTGCCGGACTGATAATAACTCTTAATGACGCTACTTTAATCACTGACGGGCGATATACTACTCAAGCTAAATTGCAGAGTAATTATAATATAATAATCCAGTCAAAAATTTCGCTTTATGAATATATTGCTAATGCCGTGAAAGACTCAAGCTGGGGTTATGTCGGATTCGAGGCAGAAAAAATTTCTTATCATGATTACATGAAATATTTTGCTCCTGTAAAAGCTAACTGGGTTGACTCGTCGGACTTGATTTTGACTCTAAGACGCTGCAAAGATTCTCAAGAAATAGAATATATCAAGCAAGCCGCAAAAATAGGCCGTCAAGCTCTAGCAAACGTGTTAAAACAAACCCGACCCGGAATGACTGAAATCGAATTTGATATAAAGCTCAACGAACAAATTAAATTACTCGGTGCAGAAAAGGGCTGGGCACATGATGATTTTATTGTTGCGTCAGGTGAAAGGGGCGCGATGTGTCATGCTCCTGCAACTATGAAAAAATTTGCTGAAGGTGATATTGTAACAGTCGATTACGGCGCAATGTTTCAGGGCTATATGAGTGATATAACGAGAAATTTTGCACTTGGTCATTTAAGCGGTAAGGCACGAGAAATAAATAATATTTTGTTGGAGGCTCATAATAAAGCAGCTCAAGCACTCAGACCGGGCATATCAGGCTTTGACGTTGATTTAATTGCGCGTAAAGTAATAGAGAGTGCAGGCTACGGACAAAATTTTTTACACGGACTCGGTCATGGGCTGGGCTTGGAAGTTCACGAGCCTCCGAGATTGTCGCACACTTCAAAGGATATTTTACGAGCCGGAGATGTCGTTACAATTGAGCCGGGAATTTACATAGAAGGCTGGGGCGGTCTGCGGATTGAAGACGATTATTTAATCACTGAAGACGGCTGCGAATGTCTGACTATTAACGATAATCAAAGTATTGAGGTGATATAATCATGAGGATTCAAGCGATAAATTTACTCTCAAACTTTAACACTTTAAGGCAAAATAAAAGCGTCCTGCCTCAAGTTAATTTGCAAAAAAATAATGACTCTGTGAGATTGTCCGAGTCAGGTTTGCAGAAATCGCAAGGCACTAACAAAGCAGAAAATATCGTGAAATATGACTCAGCCACTAAGAAAATGGATGAGGCCATGAAGAAAGCGCAGAATATTCTCGAAAAAATGCAGGATTTAGCGACTCTTGCACAAGATAAAAGTCTCGGCGATCTTGATAGAGTCGAAATTCAAATTGAACTTGCTGATTTAAACGATAATTTATTCATGATACCGGGCAATTTAAGAATGTCGCAAAATCTTTCACGTGAACAGTCAGAAAACTGGCAAAACTCAGAGATGAGCAGCATTCTTGAACGCATGAGGACTCGAATAAGCAGCGGCGAAAAATGGAACGTCCGGGAAGTCTGGCAGCCTAACATGGAAGTAAGAGTCAAACAGGACGAAAACGGCGCAGAATTCTATGAGGTCCGCTCCCCCGGCTGGTACACTGTGAGCGATGACGTAAAAATAAAATCGCAGCAAACTTTAACGAGCGAAATAGTGCAGACTGACAATAGCGTCCCTACAGTTAGAGAGAGCCTCGAAAATTTAACGCATTATTTAGTGATGGACTCAGAATCGGCCGAAAAAAGTTCGCAATTAATACAGCAGCAAATTAACAAAATTCAAGAGTGGCGCGACGAATTGCCCGGAAAAATTTCAGAAGCTGCCGGAGATACGGATAAAATTGACTCGATTTTAATGGAAGCGTTTAATTTTCTTGACGAACTAGCAAGACCAGCAAATATAATAGTTCCTTCACTGAACGCACCTAATGAGCCTATTTATTTTTTACACGGAGTAGAAGTCTATGACAGAATCCAGAATCAGGGAGTAATCGCGCTCAATGAAGACGGAGAAAGAATCCCGGTTCCTAATTATGAAATCTCGCAAAGTGAAGAGACTCAGCCGGAATTATTCGCAAAAATTGAGAGTCTTTCAGGCCGGACACTCAAGAATATTAATTCAGGCAATAATATAATTTACGTTAACGGCTTGAAATAAGAAAATAATTAGCAGTCAACGAATTTAACAGGATTCCCGCAATAATTAACAAATTTCATGAAATCCTGATAACTCAGCCAAACAGTCGCAGTATTTATATTCGGGTGAAAACCTAAAAGCGGCTGATTTTTTATGCTTGAGTCAATTATTAATTCTACGTCATGATTTATATTATTTATCAGCCCGAACGGAGATACAGAACCTTTTGTGAGTCCTAAATGTTTATATAATCTATCATCGGAGCCGAAACTCAAACGATTGCAATTAATTTGTTCACGCAACTTTTTCAAGTCCGTATGTTTCTCGCCGTCATGAATCACTAAAAAATGCCGCTTCCCGTTCGCATCACGCAAAAATAAATTTACCGGAATCATCCCCCGTTTATTTAGACCAAGTTTTATAATAGCCTCGATTGTAAATACTGCCTCATGTTCGTCAAATTCGTATTTAATGCCGAGCTCGTTTAATTTATTCAAGACTTCCTGCAAAATTTATAGACCTCCCGGAAAATTTTTACCGCTAATAAATATATCACAAAAAAATAAATCCCCTCTCACATTAAGCAAGAGGGAATCTATAATATATAGAGTAACTTACTTCTTTCTGAATATCATAGTGCCGCACAAAGCAAATAATATAATTCCCGCAAAGCCCATATTACACCCGCCGGATTTGTTATTAGCTTGGCCGCTGTTACTTGAAGCAGATATTATCATGCCGCTTTCTTTATTTCCATTCTCACTATCAGCAATAATATTAATTTCCTGAGTCTTAAGCTCAAGACTTCCCGCTGAAGATTTCGCAAATACTGTGAATTCTCCGGTTACGAGTTCGCCCGGCAATGTGAAAGTCTCATCATCAGAAATAATTATATCGCCTGAAATTTCCTGTGAATCAATAAAGATTTTCACGTCAGATACTTCTGTGATAATTCCTGAAGCATTAACCCATTCGCCGATCTCGAAAATTAAATCCTTCCCGGCCTCAACAGTTACGGAATTCTCTAATTTTTCGTCGCCGCTGACAAGATATAATGCCGTCTGAATGCTGCCTGAATTTCCGCTGATTTCGCCGCTGTCATCGTCTTCAAGTGTAATAACCGGCTCGCTTGTTTCGTCATAAATTTCAAGATCTGACTCGTTATCGTTCGTGCTGAGGGTGTTATTTCTGCTTCCTGACGCATTATTAATAACAAGCTCAAAATTTTTTGTTGCTGAACCGGCCTCGTTTTTGACAGTTATAGAGAATTTATAAGTGCCTGCCTTCTTAGGAGTTCCTGAAATTACGCCCGTTTTAGAGTTGAGCTTGAGTCCTGAAGGAAGAGTCCCCGATTTGGAAAATTTCAATGTGCCTGAACCTGACGCTGTAATTGTCGCCTCGTAACGAGTTTTTACAGTTCCATCCGGTAAGCTCGTAATATCAATAGAGGGCGGGTCGCCTGCGTCAATCTCTATTGTAAATTCCCTTGAGTCTGAGCCTGCTTTATTCTTAGCTGTTATCTCGAATTTATAAGTGCCTGCTTTCTTTGCTGCTCCTGAAATTATGCCATTTTTCGAGTCGAGTTTGAGTCCGCTCGGGAAGCTGCCTTTTTTGCTCCATTTGAGATCTGTTCCATCAGCTTCTAAGGCTACATTATATTCTTCACGTAATACGGCAATCGGGAGACTTTCTGTAATAATAGCAGGTTTCTCCGGCAATACTTTAATTTTCACGCTTTGAGTCTTTGAGCCTGCTGGATTCTCTGCTTTGACCTTGAATGAATAAGTGCCTGCTTTCGTAAATATGCCGCTGACTTTGCCCTCGTCCTCGTCAAAATAAACGCCTTCAGGTAATTTGCTGCTTACTAGAGTCCATGTTATGGGAGTCGCTCCTGTTGCCTCAAGAATTGCCGAATATTCCGCGTTGATTGTCGCATCAGCAAGTGATTTAGTTATGATCTTAGGCTTTGTTAGGCTCTCTTCCTCGTCATCACCGGCCGGGTATGCAGGATTATACGCGATATTTATCGAGCAGCTTTTATCGACATATCCCCCGTGAGCTCCTGTTATTCGCAGGGTAAAGTAGAAAATTTTCCACTGGCCTCTGGGAACGCCTTTGAAATATATATAATTGCCTGAAGATATGAGCGTTAATCCCGATGGAGCTGTTCCGCTTGTTATACGAACTCTATATGGACCGACTCCCCCGTTCACGCGTATATAATCATAATATGACGTGCCTATTTTGCCGGGTAAATAATTCCATGTTGTTGACATGCTCGAGTCTCTTGTTTCGGTTCTATATTTGTTAACTACACTAACAGTGAACGAAAAAGATTTTTGACCCGTAAATGTAGTATTCACCATTTTATATATAGTTATCGCAAAATTATAACTCCCTGTTACTCTCGGAGTCCCCCTAAGATAAAGATATTTGCCTGATCTCGTTATCTCTAAACCGGGCGGCAATTCTCCAAAATTCTGGAACCACACGTATTTATCGAGGTCAACTCTAATATAGTCAGAATAATATTCGCCGAGTGTCGCTTCTTTGAATGTGTAAGTTGTACTAATTCTCGGTTCATATGGAATCTCAGCACCGTCAATTTTTAGCGTAAATGTCTTTGTTGTTGTAGTCTCAGGATTTCCGACCAAGTTAAAAAGCTCTATAGTAAATACATAAGTCCCGGGCTGCGTGGGAGTTCCTGATATTGTCGCAGTACGCTTATTATTAGGGCCGTTGAATTTCAAGCCGGGAGGAAGTGAGCCGCTTTTAAGTTTCCATGTCATAGTAAATTCTGTGCCCTCTGCTTGGATATTCTGACTGTAATATACGCCTTGCTTACCGTTTGGAAGTGTTGAAGAAGTTGTAATATTAGGCGGCTCATAGACAAATATTTTTCCGGCTCTTGAAGAACCTCCAGCAGAATTTGACGCTAAGATTTGAAATGTATAGGAAATTGCAAAATGGCTTGTTTTGCCCTGTGAAGTGTGAGAAGGAGTCCCGCTTATTAACCCAGTCGATGAATTAATTGATAATCCCGGAAGAACATAAGTACTTCCTGTTACATCAGTAGCCCATGTGATATTTGTACCCGTCGCAGTACATTGATAACTATATGGGACTCCCGCAATAGCAATATTAGCTTTAGGATAATTATTTATTGAAGGCCGTATAACTGTATCAGCTCCAAAATGGTAAATCGAGAATCCCCCGACACTTCCCGCATCTTTTATCCATTTAGCAAATTCGCTGAAGGTTATAGAATAATTCCGCACTGTGTTATTTGGCCTATTGCCTTCAAGAGTCGTAAATCCGTCGCTGTATTTTTTCGCAATTACCATTGTATGCTGAGACTTTGACGACCAGCCCCGCATTTGAATAACGTCGCCCTCTTGTACATTGGCAAATGCATTCTTAACTTGCTGCTCTGTAACACTGCCGAAATGTTGAGCTAGTAATTTATACGCACCGTTAATCGAAGGGGTATATATAGCTCTATAATCCGATGTATATGCCTTAAAATCTACATTTTTAATTCTATTAGTAACCCAGCGCGCAAAGTAAAAACAATTCGAGTTAAATTTTCGCCATGTATACTCAGAGCCATTAACATAACGATAATCAGGAAATACGCTATACATAGTAGTATTAGCAGCAATAGACTCCCATTTTGATACATGATAGGGCGAGTCCCTGTCGACAATATAATATCCGTAAGAATCCGCAAATGAACTCCCGGCAAATATAAATACTGCCGCTAATGCAAGAATAAATAATCCCGCAAATTTTTTAGTACGCATTATAAAACCTCCTTGTAAAATTAACAAATTCCTGTGAAATCCCTGCGTCTCACTATAAAAGCAATCACAGCAAGGACTGACAACGCGCTAAAACCTGAATCGCAGCCGCCTCCACCTCCCTCGTTATTTGTGTAATAAAAATCTTGATCCCCGCTCTCTGTAGGTTCTGAATCGCTTGAGTCTGGCTCTGAAGGTGTAACAGGCTCATCGGGGGATATAATCGGATCATCTGAAGTTATTTGCTCGTCCGGAATTTCGGGGTCTGAAGGTATAACCGGCTCGATTGGCTCAGGCTCAGGATTGACAGGCTGCACCGGGTCAACTGGTATAATGGGCTCCGGGTCGTCTGAAATAACTGGCTCGTCTGGGCTGATTATTTCGGGTGCGGGCTCGGGTATGGGTTCGGGCGTGGGATTTTCCGGTTGGACTGGAGCAGGCCGCGAAGGTCTTACAACGTTAAGAGTCAATATTTTTTCTGCTTGGCCGGCGTTGTTTATTGCTGTGAAGTTAATATTATATTTGCCTGCTTTTTCGGGAGATCCCGTAATGACTCCTTCACGGCTTAAAGCGAGTCCCGATGGAATATTGCCGCTTCTCCATTCGATTGGGCCTGTTCCTGACGCGTCAAGATAGAATAAATAATTTTGTCTTATTGTCGCATTAGGAAGTGCAGAAGTATTTATAACCGGGCTTAATTCACTTACATTTATTAAAACCGTATGAGCATTTATACAAGCAAGACAAGGGCCGCCTTCTATTTCTGTACCGTCTTGCCAAACGGAGGGGACTGGCTCACCGTCTGCAAAATAACTGACTCCCGGTTTAACGTCAGGGCTTGAGTATTTATCAATAAAAGCTGCTACGGCCGTCGGGTAATCATAGCTTGAATTTGCATTTAGAGTCATCTTCACTATTACTGCATAATAATCGCCGCTATTTAATTTCACGGTATTATCGCCTAAATCTACAGTGTGATAGCCTGCGCTCGGAAAGCTGCCCGTTTTTATGGGAATTTCAGCGTCGCCGGGGTCTGTAGGTTCGATTTTGCCGAAATTATTCACGAAAATTTTATATTCAACGTTATTATCTGTAGTGTAAAAGCTGACTCGTATTAAGCTCTCATTTCTTGCTGACCTGAAAATATTTGCTGCCCATGTCGTGCTGATATGCTTAGTCGGGCCTGTGTCGTCATTGTCGTTAATTATAATTGCCTTGTTATCGCCGCTGTCAGGATTAGGAAGTATTGTCCCGCCTCCTTTGTGTTTTTCTGTCTCATCTTGAATTATTTGCTGAATATTATCGCCGCTCACTATAAAATATTTTCCGTTGTACATTACTGCAGAATTTGGATCTGCCTGCTTATATGACATCCAGTAATAGCCGTTATCGCCGAAATTAGGACCTCTTGAATTACGAACGAGCCACGCGCCATTTCTGCCGGGATTAGAGTTAAAATTTTCTGCCGGGAAGTTATCATCCCAGCCCACTAATAAGACTGCGTGCGGATTATGAGGCTTGAAAATATAGTAAGAATATAAAGCGTTATTGTTTGCGTTATAAGTATTTTCGCTCGGGAATCCGTGATAATATTCAATGTAAACTCCGCCATGTTCCATAATAAGACGCTTGATTTCGGACTCGTTATTCTCGCTGATTTCTACATCTTCTACGTGGGCGAGTCTTATTGCTGCCTTTGTGAAACTTTCTGCTTTCCTGCCATTAACAAACGCCCTGACTTTAGAGTCTGCTTCTGACTCAATATTTCCTGCTATGGAGTAGGGCATTTCTGACTCGTAAATTGTGCCTCGTTTGTTGAGAAAATTTATAGCGTTGTCAACTGTTGCGCCCTGTTCTAATATACTTTTATCGGGGCGGGTTTTTGCTGCTCCGTCCTGCGTGAAAGTAAACCATGCCATTTGTAATTCGGAAAAATCGGGACTCACTGTCAAGAAATTAAATTTTTGAGCCTGATAATTTACCTCAAGAGCTGCGAGTGAAGCAAACGCCCAGCACGTACTAAATACGCCTTGATCTCTAACTTCAGGAAGATTTATTGTGAGTCTTGCGTCATATGATACAGGCAGAGAGTCTTTTGCGCTGATTTTATTTGTTCGTATAGGCGGATTATTTGCTAAGTGTGAATTATCTATAGGGCTTGGTCTGCTCCCTAAAAATTCAGTGCCTGCCCATTCTTCAGGATTTGCCTGCCATTCTACAAATTTTGAATCTTGATCGGCCTCGATTATTTCTTCCTGTTCTTCGTCCCATTCACATATAAAGCCGCGTTCTGTATTGCCCCCGTGAGTCGTGTCAATCCATAATCCCGAATCAGCAATTATAAGTAAAAAATTTCCGCTCCCATTTGGCCGGCCTTCAGAGAAATTATTATATTGCTTCTCGAAAACTTCATCAGTTACCCACGTCCAGAATCCTGACGAATCACACCGCCCCCCGATAAAATAAGCGTATTTATCTTCTGAAGTCTGATCTATAAGCTGCTCAATAATATTCTGCTCGGCCTCGCTCGTTATAGTAGCAAGATGACCTCCGAGAGATTCACAGCGGGCTTGTGCTTGTTCCCATGTTAAAGAGTCGTTATAAATTTTATAGCGGTGATTGTTCCATGTTATTTCGGGTTCGGGAGTGGGAGTCGGTTGGCCAGATATATAACCTATTTGATAATAATTAGACGGCCATTGATTTCCTGAAAGTGTGTATTTTGACGTAAACATTCCTCCTATAATACCGCCTTCGTATTCTGCGTTTAGAATTACACCCGTTGTTGTACAATTTGTTACTGTAACATAGACACTATTCACCACTCCAATAATACCGCCTGCGTACGAGTCGATGCTTATTAATGTCCCGCTTTCAATTGTGCAATTATTTATATTTATTGTGCCTGAACTTGACCTTGCCCAACCTGCAATGCCTCCCGCATATCCAAAATGTGTAGAGGCAATTATTTCTGAATCAGCTTCAACTGTGCAATTTTCTATAGTTCCACTATATAGAAATCCTACAAAACCGCCCACATCCCAACTTTTAGCAACATTTTTTATCTTTCCGCTAAGTCTGCAGCCTCTGATAGTTCCTCCTGACATTTCAGAAACAAAGCCACCGACACCCCATGCATTTCCTTCAAGAGAACCTTCAAATCTGCAATTTTCAATAATGCCGGAATATAAAACACTAGCAAATGCTCCGGAGTAGCTACTTTTTATTGTGCCTGAAACGTTGAGATTTCTTATTGCTATTGTGTCAGCGTCAGAACTTACAGCACCGAATAAGTTAAAATAATCGCTGCTAATATTCACTGTCATTGTATGATTCTGCCCGTCGAAATGACCTCTAAAAACTCTACTGTAAGGTGTTTCCACCTCTTCTTCGACTGAAGATAACTCTAAATCAACAGTTAATTTATAATATTTTCCCCGATCTTCGTAAAATCTATTGCCCATTAATGTAAAATCTTCCAGCGAGTCAATAATATACGCCGTCTCCCAGCTGTCTCCGTCATTGCCTTCGTCGTAATAAGCTGCCTCACTGACTCTGACACCGCATAAAGCAATACTTATAAATAAAGCTATAACTAAAATTTTCTTCATAGAGCATATACTCTCTTTCTTGTATTTATTATTTATTCAGGTATACGAGGAAATATAAATTTAATTATGTTCACTTTAGAAAAAA
>JAFSWW010000135.1 GCA_017444345.1 Synergistaceae bacterium
AGAGATTTTGCGCGGATGACTCACTTAAATTTTATAGCGGCCGGGCTTGCTGCTCTGGGAATTGCGGCGAATTTACTGCAAGTTTTTATTAATATCCCGTTTATAAATTATGCTGCTTTGATAGATATTATAAATTTAATTCTTAATGGCGAAATGCTTTCACAGTTGACGGGAGATTTTGACATGATAGCGGGATTTATTTTCCTTGTGAGCATTCCCGTTATTGCTTTAGCCGGGCTTATAATGTCATTAATCAAGAAAAAAGGTTATATATTTCTCGCAGTAAGTGCGATTTTGAGCGCGTCATTTGCTTTGTATCTAAAATTTGTCGTGTCAGGCCTTGAAATAAAACTAGCGACTGAAGCTGAAATTATCCCGAATACTATAATAATTTATTGGCTGGCTCCGTGTTTATGGGCAGTGATTTATTTTCTTGCTTGTGTGTGCAGTTATGTATCATGCAAAAATTTAAATATTATTCCCGGTAAAATTTTTAATAGACATTCAAGAATTCCCGAAAAGAAGACGCAAAATATACAGCCTGTTACGCAAAAGAGTCAAGCAAGTACTATAAATTATGAAGCTCTCTCACTTAAAGAAATGCTCACAGAAGGATTTAACGCCCTGAAACTTTCAGATTTTAACAAGGCAGACGAATATTTTACACACGCACTTATACGCAAGCCAAATAGCTCGAATGCTTTAATCGGGAAGTTAATGGCAAAATATAAAGCTCGCACGGCAAATGAATTAGTTAGTGCTCCTGTATTGCTTGAGACTGAAGAGTTTTTCCAGAAGGCTTTATTATCAGCAAGTCCCATGATGAAAGATGCTCTAAATAAATATATTCGCGTTAATAGAGCTAAAAGGGGTTAATTTATGGCAGAAAATAGCGTAAACTTGCAAGATCTATTAATGAACGCTCAAAGGGGAGATCCAAGCTCACAATACCGGCTGGGAGTTATATTCAATGACGGGAAATTTTTAGAGCGCGATTACACTCAGGCCGCGAAATGGTACGCACTCGCAGCAAATCAGGGACATGTTAAGGCACAATTATATTTGGGCTTATTATTTCAGAACGGGCAGGGGGTCAAGCAAAATTTTGAGAAGGCCGCAAAATGTTATTCACGAGCAGCAGAAGGGGGAGACTCTAAGGCACAATATTATTTAGGCTTGCTATATCTAGCAGGTAAGGGAGTCAAGCAAGACAATGACGAGGCACAAAAATTTTTCAAGTTATCAGCAATGCAGGGCAATCAAGACGCTATAAAGATTTTAGGGAGATTCATTCAGATTGACGAGCCGGAGAATTTATTAAACTATGAAGAAGATTTTACAGATGATGATGACTATAATGATATTTTTATTGATGATGTCAGCGATTTATTAAGAATTTCAGAAGAAGAGCAGCTAATAAGAGAATCACACAAGAAAGTACGAGCCATTAACACGAAAACTAAATCAAGACGAGTCAAAATTTTTGCAGCAAGTTTATTTATAGCCCTAATTGCCGGAGCTTTGTTAATATTCATGAACTCAAGCGAAAATAATAATCAAGAAATTTTTACGGGTTTACAAGAAATCTCACAGGGTAATAATATAATTCCGCCTCATACAGAAATCACGATTGATGAACCTCTTGCGCCCCCTGTTAATGTTAATCCGCCTATTTCTCAAGATAATATAATAATTTCGCGTGATAATAATAAGAATGAAAAATTTACTATCAAGACAGTACAGCAGGCCGTAAAAGATAAAAAAATTCCCGGCTATATTTTCGAACGGGGGAGATTCACAATTAATCCATACGCAAAAAAAATTATGATTACCGGCGACGGAGTTAGATTCAGGTCAGAGCCAAGCACTCAATCAAGAATATTATCGAAAATGTCAAAAGGTTTCATTACTGAATATTGCGGTGAATGGGTCAGTCCTAAAAATGAACGTTGGATATTAAGCATTCAGGACAAGAAAAAAAATATTTATGGATGGATATTTGCTAAATACACGCAGTTAATGAAAGACTGAATCATGATATAATCTCATGCAAATAATTAATAAATACTTAATAAGGAGGTTGACAGAATTGCAAAAATGCGCGTATAAGTTCGCAGTTCGCTAATTTTATTCTCTTAACACAGACAACTCTAATATTATCCCGTAATAAAATATTCTTTCATGATTATAGTCATGCACTGAAGGGAGCCGCTTATAATGAAGCAGCGTAATTATTTCTGGGAGATTTCAGCGGCTTTTCTTGTATGTGCTGCTATACATGTTATACTTCATTTCACAATTTTTAACTTTCCGCGGGCTATAAGAATTTCACCTGATGAGTTGAGATATTATGATATTGCCCGGACTTTATTTCATGGTCAGGGTTTGGAGCTTCGGGGACTTCCTACAACTTTTCAAAAGATAGGTTATTCTTTAGTAATTGCTCCGTTTTTTGCGATTAGTGATGCAGTGTTGAGGCTCAAAATTATCGGTGTTGCAAATATATTTATTATGAGTCTCTCTGTTATATTTGCCGGATTAATTGCCAGGGAGTTAAAACTTGGCCGCAAATCAAGTATATTTCTTGTGATTATTACAGCGATATGGCCTGATATGATGTATGCAATGACTTACATGAGTGAGACTCTTTACTGGCCGCTATATTTATTGTTTATTTATTTATGGATGGTCAATGAGCGCAAGAAATCTTATACACTAGCAATTTTTGAGGGTATATTATGCTATTTTGCTTATCTCACAAAGGAAATCGCGCTGGCCTTTATTCTTGCATGTATAGCATATGAGATAATTTACCCGGTTATAAATAAATTTGTGATGAAGGTCAAAATTTTTTACGAGAGAAAGCGAATTTATTTATTGCTGGCGTTTATAGCTGCGTTTGGGATTTGTTTTATTGCTATGAAGTTGACACTTTTCAGGGGACTCGGGAATTCTTATAATCAAATGGGAATCAGTGCGGTTTTATCAGCGTATAATTTTGCTTATATGATTTATGCTGTATTTTATTATATTGCTGCGGTTCTTGTCGGAGCTTTAATAATTCCGGTTATATGGCCGTTGATAAATTTTCGAGAAATGAATGAGACTGCGAGAAAACTTTTTGTATATATGATCTTGCTTGCTTTGATTACTATTATGACAATAGCTTATACAGTGTCTATTCGGTGTGATTTAGGAGAAATAACACCTTCGATTCATTATAGATATTGCGGGGCGTTATTTATTATATTTCTTGCGTTATTCTTGAGTTCTTTGCAAGCGGTTAGACTTGATAAAAAATTTGCTTGTCTAATAAATTTTATAGCTGTGATTTATGCATGTTTCATGTTTAGGGGACTAGTCAGCATGACAAGCGCAGACCAGTATTTATTATTATGGTATATGGCGATAGAAAAATTTACGGGAATTTTGCTGCCTCCTGCTGGTAAATATCAAGTTATATATCCTGCGGCAATTATAGCGGGTTTATTATTAATAATTCTTGCTGCAATATTTTATTATATTTACACGAGAAAAAGCGCGACTCAGGCCAAGAAATTTTTTGCTTGCGTAATGCTCATTATGTGCGTCGGGTTGAATTTAGCAGCCGGAAAAGTTATCGATTATGCGTATCACGTAGACTCTGAGTCAGTAAATCAAATTGTCAGGATAAATAATTTTTTAGCAAGCCAGCCGGACTCAAAGACTCTATATATAACACAGGGCGACTCTTCAAAACGTTATGACAGATTCGGACGCTATGCAGATACTTATATAGAGAACAGGAGAAATTTTTATTTTGTGCAAGATACTAGCCTTCCGGATTCAGATAATATTAATCTCGCAGGAATAAATCTCAAGTCAGAACTTGCTAACGGAGATTATTATATTAACGGCGTGAATTATATAATGCTTGAGAGTGTTACAGATTTTGGGACAAAGAAATTATCAAATATTGAACTCGTCCCGGACATGCAAGGCGAACACTTTGTATTATATAAAAATTTGAGTCCTGATATTCTCATGTTCACGAGTAAATAATTTTCCGTTGCGGCGTAGTAAAAATTATCTTGGGCGGGCGGGTGGGCGGGACGAACTTTGCGCGGACGATAAATTTATAATGCGTATTATAATATAAGCAATTTTTGAGCTCATAAAGGAGTCAATATGTCCGAAATTAAAGCATTGCCCGAAAGTATTTGGCTAAGAATAGCGGCCGGTGAAGTTGTAGAACGTCCCGCTTCAGCAGTTAAGGAACTTGTCGAGAATTCACTAGATGCAGGGGCGAGTCAAATTCGCGTGAAATTATTTGACGGCGGCAGATTGAGAATCATAGTTGAAGACAACGGGAAGGGAATAGAATTTCAAGATTTGCCGTTAGCTTTGCAGTATCATGCAACAAGTAAAATTAACTCGCTCGAAGATTTAGAAGCAATTAATACTCTGGGTTATAGAGGTGAGGCACTCGCGAGTCTCTCTGCGGCTGCTGATGTTGAAATCAGAAGTAAATACAAGAATTCAGATTCAGGCGGCTTGATTCGGACTCATGACGCAAAAATTATCGAACACGTTAAAATCAATTGCCCATATGGGACTCGCGTTCAGATTGAAAATTTATTTTCCGGACTCCCTGCTCGGCGTAAATTTTTGAAGAGTGCTTCAGGAGAATTGCGGCGTGCTGCTGTTTTCCTGCGTGAATATTCCGTGTGTCATCCCGAAATAGCTTTTACACTCGAACATGACGGCAAAGAAATTTTTAATACAGACGGATCGGGCAGCAAAAAAAGAGTCCTCGCTAAAATCTGGGACAATTGCGCAGAAATACAAAATATTGAAGTCTCAGCAGGTCATGTAAAATTAGAATGCTGGTATCAAGCAAGACCGGGCCGAATTGATATAATTTCTTTTGTGAATGGCCGTACAGTTAGCGATCCCGTTATAAAATCTGCTGTGAATTCGAACGCGCGCGACTTAATGGGTAATTTCGCATTATTCTTTACTCTTGAGCCGTCATTAATTGATGTAAATATTCACCCCGCAAAATCTGAAGTCAGATTCAGATACCCGGCAGAAATTTATCAAGCGGTAAAAATGGCCGTAAATAATTTAGGGAGTCCGATTATCGAGTCAAGTTTTATAGAGTCAAAGCCTGTAATAAATTATTCATTCAACCCAGCTCAAGAATCACGGGAATCACGCGTAAATTACTCAAGAATGCCCGCCCCTCCGCTCAAAATCCCGGAATTAAATCCTGAATCACAACAGGACTCGCAAATCTTTCTTGATGATTTCAATTTACAGCCGGAAATTTCACAGCCTGAAATTATTTACATGGGTCAGACTTCAGGGGGCTATTTGATTTATGACACGAGCGGGAAAATTATAATAATGGATCCTCACGCAGCCCACGAACGAATCAATTACGAGAAAATAAAATCTCTTGCTGATGAGTCAAAAAATGTGCAGAAATTATTAATTCCCGTTTTATTGCACCCGACTTTAGCACTTGAAGCCAACGAATATAATAAAGAATTACAGGCAAACGGCTTTGAACTTGCTGACACGATAAAAGGCGTAGAATTACGGGCGATTCCTGCTCTTCCTGACTGCGAATTTGAGCCTGAAACTTTATTGCGTGCCTCACTGGGAGCTTTAAAGAATAATCATGACGGGAATCCTCAAAATATTTTATGGCGGACATGGGCGACAATGGCCTGTAAAGCGTCGATAAAATTAACAAATAAAATCACTCGTGAAGAGGCCTTAACTTTATGGGCGAATCTCCACGAATGCAAGCAGCCTTTTGTGTGTCCTCATGGGCGGCCGGTAATGATAGAAATCTCTAATCAGGATTTAACAAAACAATTCGGGCGCGAGTAAATTTTTTATTGCCTGATATATCCCCATTTGCCATTTTGCTTTACTGCTGCGAGTCCTTCACTGAATGGCCGGGCGTCGTCAAATTGAGGCGCGATCTCCCAGTCCCCCCGAACGTTTATATATCCCCAGCGTGAATCTGCTGCAACAGGCGCGAGTCCTTCACTGAAATTTTTTGCGTTATTATAGCGTCTTGGAATCGCGAATCTATTTCTAGGACTGATAAAGCCCCAGCCCCGATAAGTCGTGCGTGTTCTGACAGGTGCAAGCCCGAACGAGAAATCACCGGCCTCAAAATATTTATTGCGTATCACTATATCGCCGGAAGTGTTTATAAAGCCTCGTCTGCCATTGAGATTAACGCTTGCTTTGCCCTCGTTAAATCTTCCTGCTTTGATAAATTTATGCGGAATTATTAATTTTCCGTGTAAATCTATATAGCCCCAGTGCCCGTTTTTCCTGACAGCCGCGAGTCCTTCACTGTATGAGTCTGCACGTTCAAATCTCGGAGCAATCGCAAAATTTCCGGATAAATCAATGAAGCCCCATTCGCCTCCCATTTGAATAGCCGCGAGTCCCTGCGAGAATGGCAGCCCGTTCGCAAAAAATCTTTCTTGAGTCAATCCCGTATCAGGATCGACTCGTGAAAATGCCGCGTTGCCCTGCGTGTCTATATAGTGATCTCCTACAAATGCAAAACCTTCGGAGAAATCCCCCGCTTCTGGAGTCCTATATACAAACGGAATCGCAACCCGGCCAAGATTATCTATATAGCCCCATCTGTCATCTTTCTTGACGGCCGCGAGTCCCTCGTGAAAGTCTTTAGCTTCCTGATATTCGTACTCAATCGCTACATAAACGGGATTAGTCAATGCTCCATAAGAAATAGAAATATTATTTATTAACGCGAGCAAAAATATTACACATGCAAAAATTTTCGCCCTCTTCATAATTTATGCCTCCTGCGGTGTTCGTCTTTGTGCTTTGCGCCGTTCGAGTTCGTCAAGAATTGCTTTTCTGAGTCTTATAGACTGCGGAGTAACTTCTACAAGCTCATCTACTTCTATCCATTCCATAGCTTTCTCTAATGACATTCTGCGGGGAACGTCTAATTTTGTCGTTAATTCTTTCGTTGCTGAACGGTGATTCGTCTGCTGTTTCTTTTTCGTGGGATTGCAGGGAATATCGCCCGGTCTTGAATTCTCGCCTATGATCATGCCGTTATAAACAGGTTCCAACGGTGAAATAAATAACACGCCTCTATCTTGCAAATTTTCGAGCTGATATGCTGTAGCTTCTCCCGTGTCAACGCTGACAAGTGAGCCCCTGTTACGAGTAATTAAATCTCCCGCCCATTCTTTATAACCGCTGAAACAATTTGACATAATGCCGAGTCCCCTCGTATCAGTCAAGAATTCACCGCGATAACCTATTAAGCCGCGAGTCGGGATTTCTATTTCAATGCGTAATAACCCCCTGTCAGGATTATCAATATTTAAGACTTTTCCTTTACGCCTTGACATTTTCTCGAAAACTATTCCCTGATATTCTTCGGGAACATCAATAGTAACGAGTTCATAAGGTTCGCATTTGACGCCGTCCTTATATTCGATAATTACTTCAGGTTTAGAGATGCAGAATTCCATACCTTCACGGCGCATTTCTTCAATTAAGATTCCTAGCTGTAACTCGCCCCGCCCTGAAACTTTCACACCGTCCGGCCTTCCTAAATCTTCCATTCTGAGAGAGACATTTACATGCATTTCTCGCTGCAGCCGAGCTTTTAACTGCCTTAACGTAACTGCCTGACCCTCACGACCTGCAAACGGTCCCGAATTCACAAGAAAGAACATTGACACTGTAGGCTCCTCAATTGAAAGAGGCTTCAAAGGTTTATCGGCTATTAATTCATTCGCAAAAGTGTCGCCTATATCTATTTCACTTGGCCCGGTAAGCCAAACAATATCGCCCGCGCTGACCTCGTTAACTTCTACTCTTTCAAGCCCGCGAGTTACCCATAATTGAGCGACTTTCGCATTCTCCCGGCCCGTTATCTGCCAGTCATCGCCAGTGTGATCCGTTGAGTTCCATTTAGTAGAAACTCTTGTGAAAGACTCACCCTTTTTTATATGACCTTGCAAAATTTTGCCGCAGCCTATTCTCCCTACGTATTCATTCCAAGCGAGTGTGCTTACCTGCATTAAGAAAGGCTTTGACGGGTCAACATCAGGAGCAGGGACGTAATCAATTATAGCCTGAAATAAATCGTCCATGTTATCGCGTCTTGTATCGCTCAAATCTTTAACAGCCCAGCCGTTAAGTCCTGAGCCGTAAAGAACGGGAAAATCTGCCTGTTCATCACTTGCTCCGAGTTCAAAGAATAGATCAAAAGTTTGATTTAATGCGCGGTTAGGGTCTGCTCCTTCTCTGTCGACTTTATTAATGAAAACTAGCGGCTTCATTCCGATTGAGAGTGCGTGCTGTAAGACATAACGAGTCTGAGGCATGGGCCCTTCATTAGCGTCAACTATTAATATTACGGAGTCGACAGTTGATAAAATTCGCTCGACTTCTCCGGAAAAATCAGCGTGTCCGGGCGTGTCAATTATATTAATTAGATAGCCTTTCCACTCGACTGTGCAGGGCTTAGATCTTATTGTGATACCTCTTTCGCGTTCTAATGGGTTATTGTCCATAACTCTTTCAGCAACTTGAGTGTGTGCTGCAAAAGTCTGTGCGGCCCTAAAAATTGAATCTATTAGAGTCGTCTTGCCGTGATCTATGTGTGCTACGATTGCGAGATTGCGAATATTTTTTGCGTCTTGCATAAATTATAATCATTCCTGTTAAAAAAATTTTCATGAGAGATTTTAACATATATTACAATAACTAAAAAAGGGAGACTCGAAAACTCGAATCCCCCCGTGTAAATCTAAATCAATAAATACTATTTCAAGAACTCCGACGCGATTTTAACGAATATTGCCGAGCCCTTCCATAAAACGTCCTCGTCGATATTAAATACTGGGTTATGATGAGGGTAATCTGATTTCTTTTCCGGGTTCGCTGAACTCAAGAACATAAACGCACCGGGAGCTTCAGCAAGATAGAACGCAAAATCTTCTCCGCCCATGTTAGGAGCCTTCACACGAGTTATAACATTTTCCTCGCCTAAGACTTCAATAGCGCATTTGCCGGCAAAGTCCGCCATCTCGTTATTATTCACAACAGGAGGCGCGCCCCAGTCCATAAAGAAATCTGCATCTCCACCGAACGCCTTAGCAGTAAATTTCGCAACTTCTTCTATACGCTTGGCCATTTTCTGGCGATTCTCTTCTTTGAATGCTCGAGTCGTGCCTTCAATTACGACTGTTCCGGGAATGATATTATATTGAGCTCCGCCCTGAATTTTGCCGATAGTTATTACAACGGGTTCATTTGCGTTAAATTCGCGCGCTACGATTCCCTCAAGCCCTAATACAACGTGAGCGGCTATATTAATCGGGTCTACTCCTTTTTCAGGCGTTGAACCGTGGCAGCCAGTGCCGTTAATAGTTACTACGAATCTATCAAATGAAGCCATAACAGGGCCGGGACAAACAATAAATGTTCCTGCGGGGATTGTCCTGTCTAAAATTGTCCCGATGTGAGTCCCGAATACCGCATTAACTCCCTCCATAGCCTTATTCTTAATCATGACAGGAGCGCCTTTTGCAAGCTCTTCACCGGTTTGGAAAATTAAACGCACTTCACCTTTTAATTCGTCCTTATGCTCATTAAGAATCTTTGCCGTTCCCAGTAACATAGAAGTATGGGCATCATGTCCGCAAGCGTGCATTTTACCGTCATGAGTCGAGCAGTATTCTACGCCGGTTTCTTCTTTTATGGGCAATGCGTCCATGTCAGCACGTAATGCTATAACCTTCCCCGGTTTGCCCTTATTGATATAAGCGATTATTCCCGAGTCGCCCTCGTTATCGCGGTATTCAATGCCGTATTCTTTGAGCTTGTCAGTTACGTATTTATGAGTCAAAGGCAGGTCGAGTCCTAACTCCGGAATCTTATGCAAATCCCTGCGCATTCTTACAAGTTCAGCTTGTAAATCCTTGCATTTCTTGTACATTTTCCGAGCCTCCTAATTATTTATTCTCTGCTTTATAGAATAAACGGGCAATAAATACAGTCCCGAAAACTGACAGCACGATAATCAGCCACGCCTGAAGCCCGATATAACTCTGCATAACTTTACAAATTAACGGAATTCCCAAGCCAAATACTGCGAGTTTAGGCTGCTTTAATGCGAAATTCCCGAATGTTGCCCCGAAAATTGCCGCCGATGCATAAGTCTGCAAGCCCACTTTTACCATTTGAGGCAGAACTGAAACAATAGCAGTCCCTATAAATGCCGCTAAAGTTGTCGCGATTAAATTTGTTACGATTGATCCGCAAATTGCCATAGTTGACACGACTTCGGCCTGAATTGTACCGGGCTGACTCTCTGTAACGTCAAGAGCTAATGCAGCACAGGGGACTCTCATATTTCCTATATTGCCCGATAAAAAACTTAAATAAGTTCCTGACATTCCCAGTGAAGCATAATAAGAAAGCGGCTCAACAACATAGAAAGCTCCGAAACTTATAACTGTAAGCAGCCAAGCCGACGCAATCAAAGAGAGACTCGGCCAGCAATCATAAGTCATGCATAAATACACAACGGGAATAAACGCCGTAGCAGCCGCTAAAAGATTCGTGGGTGCTCCGATTTTGATACATGATTTTTTCCATGCGTCCATTGATTGTTTTTCGTTCATGGTCAAGACCTCCTTAATATCTTAAAACATAGTGTCGTGAACTATTCCGGCAATAATTCCGATTATCATAGCGATTCCAAGTGAATATTCAGCGAGTTTAGGATGTTTAGGAACTACAAACTTCCCTAGTGCCATCATTCCTATAGCACCGCCTAATACTGCACAAGTTACTCCGGTGTTAATAGTCGGGCCCTTAGCTATCATTGAATTTGCGTTCAAATATCCAAATATACCAATTGAACACGCCGCAGACATTACACCGAGCCACTTAATATCGCCGCCGGAAACTTTTGCGCGTAAATCTTCGAGTAATGGCGTAAATAATCCCGTCGAAACAAGCCAGCCCGCTCCGTTTAGTGCCATTGCGAACCATGAGACAGCAAGAATCGTTAACGTATAGCCCTCACCGCCGAATTTTACGCCCGCAGCAGTAGCTCCGTTTGTAGCCGCAGCAAGTTCTGTAGCAGCAGCTCCGATAATTGAAAGCCTCAGCCAGCTCATAGGACTCCCGATCGCAGCCATTAATCCCACCATTACAATAAATACTCCGAGTGCAGGGCCTATTGCGGTAATCAAACCGATTCGGAACGCCTTTCGTGGTATAGCGGGGTCAAGGTTTACTGAGTCTGAAGTTCTCCGAGCTAAACGAATGAAAAAATATGCTTGGATCGCGGCAATAAAAACTGTGATACCGCAAAGCCACCATATTATAGGTTGGTTGGAAATCTGTAGATAATCCATAATGGGCCTCCTTGTAATATGAGATAATACAAAAAAGTATTTCACGATAATAATATAAATTATAAATTTGAGCTACTTTTTTGAATGTAAAGATTATATCATGCAATAAATTTTTAATGCCTCGTAATAAATTCTGATATTGCGATAAAATAATAAAAATTTATATTCATACACGGAGTCAAATATAAACATGAACGAAAATATTTTGAATTATGAAACTGTCTCGCTTGATGATAAAGAGTCCGTGCTGGTAATTCTTGATCAAACGAGATTACCAAATGAGATAAAAATTTTGCACCTGAAGACTCAATCTGAAATTTGGCAGGCCATCTATAAATTACAAGTAAGGGGAGCTCCTGCAATCGGAGTCGCCGCTGGATTCGGGTTATATCTTGCTGCAAAAAATATTAACACAAATAATTACGACTCATTCATTAAGCAGCTTCACGAGGCTAAAGAATATCTAAACTCTTCACGGCCTACTGCTGTTAATTTATCATGGGCGTTAAACAGGCTCGAAAAAATTGCACTCAACAACGCAAATAAAAGCATTCCCGAAATAAAAAATTTATTGCTTGCTGAATCAATTGCTATCAAAAATGAAGATATTGACACTTGCAAGAAAATCGGCGAATACGGGCTATCACTCTTGAAAGGCGGCGAGGGAATTTTGACTCACTGTAACGCGGGGCAACTCGCGACTTCAAAATATGGGACTGCCCTAGCTCCTATACATTTAGGACGTGAAAGAGGCTTAAATTTTCGAGTCTTTTGCGACGAGACAAGGCCGTTATTACAGGGTGCGAGACTCTCAACTTTTGAATTACTTGCTGACGGAGTAGATACGATCCTAATATGCGATAATATGGCCTCTCAAGTAATGAAAAACGGATGGATCGATTTTATTTTTACCGGCTGTGATAGAGTCGCTGCGAACGGGGACTCATGCAACAAAATCGGGACTTCAGGACTCGCAATTCTAGCAAAACATTACGGGATTCCATTTTATATACTTGGCCCGACTTCTACTATAGACATGAATATTAAAACGGGACGAGATATTATTATAGAAGAACGCCCCGAATCAGAAATCACAGAATTATGGTATCAAAAGCGCATGGCACCTGAAGACGTAAAAGTTTATAATCCTGCTTTTGACGTTACCGACAATGAATTAATCACAGGAATAATTACGGAATTCGGGATCGCACGACCGCCCTATAATGAGAGTTTACAGAAAATTTTTGAGCAGAAAAATGCAGGTCTCTCACGCTAAAATAAGAAACCTGCACGAAATTTTTTATAGATTCACATTCGGAATCGTCGCAAAGCCCTTCGCTAAATCGTCATCAGTGGGAATATAGTCCGTCATTGTGTGATTATTATATTGCTCGTAAGCTGTCATATCAAAATATCCCGTGCCTGTGAGTCCAAATATAATAGTCTTCTCCTCTCCTGTTTCCTTGCATTTAAGAGCCTCATCAATTGCTGCTCTTATTGCGTGGCTTGACTCAGGAGCCGGCAGAATTCCTTCAACTCTTGCGAACATCTCGGCGGCCTCAAAAACTTTTGTCTGCTCAACTGAACAGGCTTCCATTAATTTATCGTGATATAACTGCGATAAAATGCTGCTCATTCCGTGATAACGCAAACCTCCGGCGTGATTTGCACTCGGTATAAAATCATGTCCAAGCGTGTACATTTTTGCCATAGGGCAGACTTTTCCAGTGTCGCAGAAGTCATAAGCAAATTTTCCGCGAGTAAAACTCGGACAGCTCGCAGGCTCAACGGCTATAATTTTGTAGTCAGCTTCACCGCGCAATTTTTCACCCATGAAAGGAGAAATTAACCCGCCTAAATTCGAACCTCCGCCAGCACAACCGATTATAATATCAGGCTTAATATTATATTTGTCGCATGCTGCCTTTGTCTCAAGTCCTATTATAGATTGATGCAGTAAAACTTGATTCAACACGCTGCCGAGCACATATCTATAACCTTCTGTAGTTACTGCTGCCTCGACTGCTTCAGAAATTGCACAGCCTAATGATCCAGTCGTTCCGGGGTGAGCTGCGTTAATTTTCCGTCCTGCTTCAGTGTCCATTGAGGGCGAGGGAGTTACACTTGCTCCATAAGTCCGCATTACTTCACGTCTAAAAGGTTTCTGCTCGTAAGAAACTTTAACCATGAAGACTTTGCAGTCAAGATCAAAGAATGAACACGCCATAGCTAAGGCCGTCCCCCATTGTCCTGCTCCTGTCTCTGTAGTAACGCCCTTGAGTCCTTGTTTCTTTGCGTAATAGGCTTGAGCGATTGCAGAATTTAATTTGTGAGAACCTGAAGTATTATTACCCTCAAATTTATAGAAAATATGCGCCGGAGTCTCTAATAAATTTTCAAGAAATACTGCGTGAACGAGCGGCGAGGGTCTATACATCTTGTAGAAATTATAAATCTCGTCAGGAATCTTAATATATGCTGTGTCGTTGTCGAGTTCCTGCTTAATTAATTCTTCGCAGAAAACAGGGCGCATGTCGTCTAATGTCATGGGCTTGAGTGTTTCCGGGTGGATTAAGGGCGCGGGCTTTGTCTTCATGTCTGCTCTTACATTGTACCAAGATGAGGGGATTTCCTTCTCGTCAAGATAAATTTTATAGGGCACGTCAAATTTTTTGCTCATAAATAAATCACTCCTTCTAAAACTTGCAGATATTATAATGCAGAGTAAAAATTTATTAGCGTACATTTTTGATATATATTAAATTTTTTCAGGGAATCAGGCGTGAAAGAGTTATAATTTATTTGCAAATTTCAGCTAGTAAACAAAAGTATATAGATACAATTTTTACTAATACTTTTACTAATACAAGAATATAATATAATCATAGTAATATAAAATATTTATAACGCAATAAATAAAAGTTTCATGCAAAAATTTTTACGCGGATTTTTTCGGGAATAAAGCACAAAAAGATTTCTCGCACTTGATAGGCGAATCATTAGGCAATAATAAAATTTTCACGCGGACTCTTTCACGATAAATAATAAAAAATTTCACGCATTGAATAAGTGAATCATTAAAAAATTTCTCGTAAAATCCTGCCCGTTTTGCTATAAATTTTTGCATTCATGATAAAGTCCCGCATAATTCGCCCTGTGAATCATTAAAAATTTTGCCCGTAAAGTCCGCCCGTTTTGAAATAAATTTTTGCGTTCATGATAAAGTCCCGCATAATTCGCCCTGTAATCATCAAAAAATTTTCTCGTAAAGTCCCGCCCGTTTTGCGATAAAAATATTTCATGATAAAGTCCCGCGTGATTCGTCCTGTAATCGTTAAAAAATTTTCCCGTCAAGCCCTGCCTGTTTTGCTATAAATTTTTGCCTTAATGATAAAGTCCCGCATAATTCGCCCTGTGAATCATTAAAAATTTTCTCGTCAAATCCCGCTTATTATTGCGATAAATCATATAAATTTTTGCGCTGAAAATGTTTTGTGATAAAATCTCACGTAATTACGCCCTGTAATAGTTCAGGGCAATTTTGCAATTTTCACAAAGGAGTCCTGAATATATAATGAGAACAGAATTGCTGGGACAAGAAAAAAATATCGTCAAAATCAAGCTAGAAATCGAGGCCAGCGAGTTCACTAAAGCACTTAACCGAGCACTTAACGAATTGGCTATGCAGATCAATATTCCCGGATTCAGAAAAGGCAAGGCACCTCGCAAAGTCCTTGAAATGAGATTCGGACGCGACGCAATTTATAATGAAGCACTCGAAAAATTAATGCCCGATGAGATTCGCAAAATCGTTGAAGATTACGAGCTTGAACCCATTGAAGCACCTTCACTCAATTTAACTGAGAAAATAGAAGAGGGCAAGAATGTATTTTGTGAATTAGTCTTTGAGGTCCGCCCTGAAGTCGAATTACCGGAAATTGACGGCCTAGAAATCGAAAAAGTTACCGGCGAAGTAACTGATGAGGCAGTTGACAATCTCGCAAAACGAATCAGAATCCAGCTCGCTGACATTAAGCCCGCCGAACGAGCTATACAAGACGGCGATTTAGTTGACCTCGAACTCACAATCAAAGTAATTAACCCCGACGGTACAGAAGCAGCCGAACAGCCCAAGCCCGAACCCTCACACGAAAAAATTAATTTATCCGATGAGACTATCAGGCCGCAGGTTAGAGAGGCTTTAATAGGCAAGTCAAAAGGTGATGAAGTATCAGCAGAGTTTGACGTTGAAGAGAATCACTCTGACAGACCTTTAGCGGGCAAACATGTTAAATACTTAATGAAAATTGAGGGCGTTTCTGAGTATATTTTGCCGGAACTCAACGAACAATTTTATAAGGACGTTTTCGGGCAGAATACGGAAATTAAAGACGAGTCAGCATTTAGAGCAAAACTCCGCGAAGATATTACAAATGAAGTAAACGAGACAAGCAAGACGGATTTACAAAATCGCGCAGTAGAATTAATTGCAAGTAAATCTAAAGTAGAGATTCCGGAAAAATTTATAGCTCGTCAAGTTCATTCAATGAGGCATGATGACGAACACTGGGCAAAAGATAACGGGCTCGAATTAAAACAGGTTTACGCGCTTGACACTGAAGAGGGCCGCAAAGGTTACGAGAAACTTTTAAGGGATCGCGCAGAAATTGCCGTGAAAAATGTTCTTGTTATGGACGAATGCGCTAAAAAGTATGATGTCCGCTTAGAACAGGAAGATCTCAACGCAGAATTTGAACGCCGGGCCAAGCAATTAAACGTAAGCAAGGCATTTATCGCAAAATTCTTTAACGAGAATCAACAGCAGTTAGACAGACTCACTGACGAATTACGCTGGAACAAAATTGCCGATGTCCTTATTTCTCATATGAACGTAAAGGAAGTAAAGGAACTCTCAAAGCCTGAAGCTAATCAAGAAAATCAATCTCAATCACAGGAGAATTAATTAATGTCGTATTATATTCCATATGTAATAGAACAAACCGGGCGCGGTGAAAGAAGTTACGATATTTATAGCCGGCTCTTGAAAGATAGAATTATTTTTCTGGGCTCTGAAATAGTTGACGACGTAGCAAATTCAATCGTTGCGCAATTATTATTTCTTGAGAGTGAAGACCCTGACAAGGATATTAATATTTATATAAACAGTCCCGGCGGAAGTGTAAGCGCAGGACTCGCAATCTATGACACTATGCAGTATATAAAGCCTCAAGTTTCTACGATTTGCGTGGGACTCGCTGCAAGTATGGCCGCAGTGTTGTTAGCCGGCGGGGCAAAAGATAAACGATTCGCACTTCCTAATGCTGAAATGATGATTCACCAGCCTTTAGGGGGCGCAAGAGGTCAGGCAAGCGATATAGAGATTCAGGCGCGCAATATTTTACGCACAAAAGAACGCATGAATAAAATTTTAGCCTCTCACACTGGTCAAAATATAAAAACTATCGCTAAAGACACTGACAGGGATAATTACATGACAGCCGATGAAGCTTTAAAATATGGCCTTATCGATAAAATAATTGAGGCAAGATAAGATTATGCCCGACATTTTTAAGACAAAACATGACAGGTGCTCATTTTGCGGGAAGTCTCGCGCCGAAGTTGAAAACATGTTCGACGGCCCTAATGGTAATGTCAGAATTTGCGATCAATGTATTGCAGTATGTAATTTAATGATTGCTACTGACAACAACGGAGAAGATAAGCCGAAACCTAAATTAAATATTTTTGACGAGATGGCAATTTCTGAAGCTAAGGCCAAGAAAACAAGCAAAGTAGACGTAACACACGCTTATAGAACGAGCACTAAAATCGGCGATGAGATTAAACCAAAGGATTTAAGCAGCTTTCTTGATCAATACGTAATAGGCCAAGCCCGCGCAAAAAAAGTCGTCTCCGTTGCTGTTCATAATCATTATCAGAGAGTCCGCAATAATCTTGAAGGCAGGACAGATCCCGACGTTGAACTGCAAAAAAGTAACGTGCTTTTACTCGGACCGACGGGTTCGGGCAAAACTTTAATTGCTCAGACAATCGCGAAAAAATTAAATGTTCCCTTTGCTATTGCAGACGCTACAACTTTGACAGAAGCGGGCTATGTCGGTGAGGACGTAGAAAATATTTTAGTGCGTTTATTGCAGGCAGCTGACGGAGATTTACAAGCGGCAGAAAGAGGCATTATTTATCTTGATGAGGTTGACAAGATTGCGCGAAAATCTGAATCTGTCTCTATCACCCGCGATGTATCAGGAGAAGGAGTCCAGCAGGCATTATTAAAGATTCTTGAGGGTACACTCTCAAATATTCCCCCTAAAGGCGGCCGTAAACACCCGCAGCAGGAATTTGTACAGATTAATACGCAGAATATTTTATTTATCTGCGGCGGAGCATTTGACGGACTAGAACCCATTATAGCGCGCAGAGAATTACAGAAATCTATGGGATTCGGGAGCGAATTGGCGCAAAAATCAGGCTCTCATGAAATTCTAAGCAAAGTACAGCCTGAAGATTTAGTAACTTATGGATTTATTCCGGAACTGGTCGGACGTATTCCCGTTTTAGTCGCTCTTGATGACTTAGACAAGGAAGCATTTATTAAAATTTTGCAGGAACCTAAAAACGCACTCGTCAAGCAATATACAAAAATTTTAGAGATGGACGGAGTCAATCTTGAATTTACGCCGGAAGCTCTTGAGTTAATTGCAGAACTCGCAGTAAATAAGAAAACCGGCGCGCGCGGTCTACGTTCAATCATGGAAAATTTAATGCTTGATTTAGAGTACGAGCTCCCATCAATGCCAGAATCACAAAAACGAGGCAAGAAATTAATTATCACGCCTGAATTTGTGAGAAATAATCACATCCCATTAGATAATTTATTACATGAATAATAATATCTTCACAAAATCCCGGCTTGAGGCTGCATGTTTCACGCCGGGACAGCTTTTACAGCAAGAAAAAAATTTACCGGAAATTGCCATAGCCGGCCGCTCAAACGTGGGCAAGTCGTCATTAATTAATGCATTACTCGGCACAAGACTCGCTAAAACGGGTCAGACTCCGGGCAAAACTCGCAGTATAAATTTTTATAGAGTCGAGACAAGAGAAAATTTTGTGTTAAGACTCGTAGATTTACCCGGTTACGGCTATGCAGCAAGAAGCAAGACCGAGCGCAATGACTGGCAAAAACTCGTCTCAGCTTACATGAATAATAGAGAAACTCTAAAACTTGTCTGTCATTTGGTAGACTTTAGGCACGGGCTGTTAAATAACGATAAAGAATTACAGGAATATATTAATTTATCGGGGCAAAATATTTTTGTAGTCTTCACTAAGGCCGACAAGATAGCGCGCGGCAAATGGAAATCTACACGAGATAATTATATACGTGAGGGCTTATACTCTGTTGACGTTCCCGCAATAACTTCATCGGAAAAGGGAGCAGGCATTAATGAATTAATAAACTTTCTTGTAAATTTCTTGAGTAAATAGCAAAAATTTTTATTGAAGGAGTGCGGTATTTTGCGAAAATTTTATACAGGCTTGTTATTGCTGCTCGTATTATGCTCGTCTTGTCATGCAAATATTAATCGAGTCTCTAATATTCCTAATTATCAGTGGCAAAAAGTTGCGAACTTCCCGGACTGGCTTGGGCGGGTTGATGACACTTTAGCAATAAATAATATGACGGGATTTTATTTCTATCATGGGCAGGGACAAATTTATATGACGGTCTCAAAGCAGGTCAAAAATTTTAATTTATTCATTAACGGAGTCAGATTCAACACTTCAGAATGCAATAACGGCGGAAATTTCTTAATAGATTTCTCGAATACAGCGCGCGACGGAGTCAATAATATACAAGTTTCTAATATAGTCCCGTCTGATTTAAAGAATGCCGTAAAAATTTTTGTGCCTTATCCTGTGATACTTGACGGGAATATTAACGAGTCCGGCATAAATCCCAAAACTTTAGAGCTAATATCTGATATTATTTCCTGTGATGTTGCGCACGGATTCCCAAGTGCCCAGCTCGCAATAATACGAAATGGGCGGCTAGTTTATGCTAATTCATGGGGCAAAATTAACTCATACAATCAGGACGGCACCCGGAAAAACAGCCCTGACACAAATATAAATACTCTTTACGATTTAGCTTCAGTTACAAAAATGTTCACGATAAATTATGCCGTTCAAAAATTAGTCAGCGAGGGCAAATTAAATATTGATTCAAGAATTATAGATATACTTGGCCGGGATTTTGCAGATAAAACTATCAGAATAAATTACGCAGGCTATAATATTCCCGATATTAACACTCTCAAAAAATGGAAGTCTTTAATCACAGTGAGGGATGTATTATGTCATCAAGCCGGATTTCCTGCAGATACTCAATATCACAATAAAAATTTTGACGCAGCTAAACAAGAATATAACCCTAATGCGAATAATATTTTATATGCAGGCGACCGCGAGTCAGGACTCAAAGCAATTTACAAGACTCCTTTAATGTATAAGCCCGGAAGTAAGACTCTATATTCAGACGTCGATTATATTTTGATGACGTTCATAATCGAGAAAATCACGGGGACAAAATTAGATATTTACTTACAAAAAAATTTCTGGCGGCCCATGGGACTCACTCGAATAGCTTACAATCCGTTAAAAAATGGCTTTAATGCGAATGACTGCGCAGCGACTGAATTAATAGGCAACACTTACGGAAATAATATAAATTTTCCGGGAATCCGCAAATATACTTTACAGGGAGAAGTCCACGACGGCAAAGCATTTTACGTAATGGCAGGAGTCGCAGGCCACGCGGGATTATTTGCAAATGCTGTCGATATAGCAAAATTAGCTTCTGTTATGTTGACCGGGGGATATGGCAGTAATAAATTTTTTCCGCGCAATATAATAGACTCCTTCACAGCTCCTAAAAATTTTAATGATTCACACTGGGGAATAGGCTGGTACAGACAAGGCGAGGACAAAAGAGTTTATTATTTCGGGAGCGACTCGCAAACTAACACAATCGGCCATCAAGGGTGGACGGGGACTCTCGTAATGATTGACCCAGTCAAAAATTTAGTAATTGCTTATCTCACAAATAAAATAAATTCGCCCGTTCTGAAACCTTTTAACAAGCGCAAAATTTTCACCGGAAATTATTTTACAGCCGCGACTCTGGGATTTGTCCCGCAGTTAATTTATATGGGACTCGACAACGATAATAATAATATTTCTGAAAGATTAGCACTGACTCTTGCTGACATGGCTCAAGAAAGCATTAAATTAATCCCTCAAAATGCAGCCTCAAATCATCCATATATAATAAACGCTAAAAGCAAAATATTTTTACTGAGAGATTATAACAATCGCGGCAAGACGGGAATAATAAATCAATATTTGCCCATAATCGAGAAAAGTTTTACAGAGAAATTATCACGCAAGAAATAAAAAAATTTCCGGGAGACTCTCTATATAGAATCTTCCGGGAATAAAAATTTTAGCCTCTTATGACTTCTAATGCGCTGTTCCACATATCGCGGCCGGTTGTAACAACGCTCAAATTTGCCTCATATGCCCGGCTTGCTACTAACATATCAGTCATTTCACGAACTAAATTTACATTTGGATATGCGACATAACCCTGTTCGTTTGCGTCAGGGTGATCTGGCTGATAGGTCATTCTCGGAGCGTTATTGTCTTCAGTTATGCCTATGACTCTGACTCCGCCTATATCGTGATAACCGTCAAGAGTCTCGTCAAGCATTTCCGCAAAAACCGGCACGCGGCGTTTATAGGGCCCTCCTGCTTTAGTTCGTGTTGTATTGATATTCGCTAAATTCGATGAAATTGTATCCATCCAAAGTCTATGAGCAGTTAAAGAACTTCCGGCGATTTCCATACTGTCAAAAATTTTCATGATTTATTACTCCTTTTATCTGCCAGCTATGACACTTCTTAAAGTAGCGTTTTTCGTTGCTGCAATTCTCATAAAAGCACTATACATCATGCGTGTTTCTGCTAATATAGCCATTTCTCTTTCAGGGTCGACGTTATTCAAATCGAGTCTATATTGTTCGTCCATGATTTTAAAGTCTGCCGCGTGAACGTCGCTGATCTTTAACGGTGCTGAAGGTATATGAGCCTCATCTGTTACTGTCATGTGTAAATGTTTATCCTGCTCCATAACTTTGCGGAGTTGATCCTCAAATGAGACATTATGACGCGCATAACCGGGTGTATTAGCGTTTGCTATATTTTTTGTTACAGCGTTGAATCTTTTCGCGAGGGATTCAGACTCTTTTGATATTACGTCCCATGTGTAATCGCTCAACATGATTTAATTCTCACTCCCTGAATTTGAATTTATACGAGTAATTATACACTATATCGGCGAGTCATAGACTTTCAATAAATTATTTATGTAATCATGTGTCGAGGACTCATCAAAATTTTTGTAAATCTCGATTGAAATTTGCTTTATGTCCTGAGAGTTTACGCGCCTGATTAAATTTTCGAGTTCATTCAATGAGTGATAAAGAAATGTGCTGTTGTCGCTTGCTGCCGTACAGTCTGAGGCAATAACGGGGATTCCATAGGCCTGAACTTCCAGCGGAGCAAGTCCGAGCGTTTCATACCATACAGACGGGAAAATCAGACATCATCTTGAAATTTTTAGCCATTCTCTAATTTGAGATTTATCAAGCCAGCCGGTAAATTTTATATTGTTATATTGCGTCTGTAGTTCGTCTTTAATATCTCCGTCGCCGATGACAACGCCCTAAACGCCCGTATTATTAACAGCTCTGCAGAAATTTCTGACTCCCTTTTCTTCAGATAAGCGGCCTATATACAAGAATATTTTATTATTCTCGGCTTCAATTCTGAATCTGTCAGCAAAATAAATCGGATTCTGCACTAAAAATTGATTCTTAGGAGCTGGCATTCTCCGTAAAAGCTGCTTTCTTGAGAACTCGGAGATAAATATATAGCCGATTTTATCAAAATTTTTGAATATCACTCTATTCTGCACGAAATTTCTAATAACGCGCCAAATTTTATGGTAATAATTTCTCTTGTCGCAATTACATAAAATACACTTCAGGGATAACGGCTGTCTCTCACAAATATGATTCTCTACAAAGTCATAGAAGCCTCCATTTGGACAAGACAAGAAATAATCATGAACTGTTACAAAAATTTTTATGCCGGACTCAAATGCTGCCTTGAAAATCGAACTTGATAAAACTTTTGTCCATGAATGAATATGTATAATAGTTTCGTCTTTATTGAGAGTGCTTAAGAGTTTAGCGAATTCCCTGCGTGCCTTGAAATTATAAATCCCCTGAAAAGCTGCCACTAACTTATTAGGATTATGTATTAAATCATATTGATTCAAGTTAGTTATAAATATATTGCTGTGAATTAATTTTTTGTCAGGTTCTCCGCCCCCGGCAAAGAAATAAATTTTATAGCCCCTTTCAGCAAGCATTGAGGCCGTATTAACTGCAACATCAGCAGCTCCTCCGTTAATGTCTGCATTGTCAGATACTATTACGATATTTTTTAGCATGAATCGCACTCCCCGAAAAATTTTATAATTAATTATACATGCTAATAAATAAAAAAATTTCCCGATCCTGAAAAATTTTCATTCAAGACCGAGAAAAATTTATTATTTAATTCACGTTATGCCTTTATTGCTTCAATTCGTCCGGGATATGCTGCGATTGCCTGTTTAAGAATATTTAAGGCCTTCTCCAAATCTTCTTTCTTGAGGACATAAGCGATTCTCATTTCGTTAATGCCTTGTTCGGGGTTCGCGTAAAATCCATTGCCCGGAGCTGCCATAGTTGTTTCGCCGTTAATGTCGAAATTCTGAAGCATCCAGATAATAAATTTCTCTGAACTGTCTAACATCGGGAATTTTACCATTGTGTAAAACGCGCCTTCAGGTTCGTGGCAAATAGTCCCGTCAATTGCCTTGAGTCCCTGATACAAGACATCGCGCCTAGTTTTATATTCTTTGTTGACTTCTTCAAGATAAGATTTAGGAGTCTTATATAATTCAGTAGCTGCAACTTGTTCGACTGATGAGACACTCAAACGCCCCTGACATAATTTCATGGCCTCAGCAAGAAAATCTTTATTCTTAATTGCAATACAGCCAATTCTCGCACCGCACGCGCTGTAACGTTTAGAAACTGAATCGACCATTATGACTCTGTCTTGAGCGTCCTTAATTGAGCCGAAACTCACAAAATCGCCGTCATTATATCTGAATTCGCGGTAAACCTCGTCGGCAATGATAAAAATATCGTGCTTTTTCGCGAGCCTGCAAATCATTCCTATTTCGTCAGGAGTATACATTACTCCGGTCGGGTTGCAAGGGTGAGACATCCATATAGCGCGGGTCTTTGACGTGATTAAATTCTCGATTACATTTTCGGGCGGTAAGTGATAGCCGTTTTCTGCATTTGTAGGAATCGGCCTTAATTTAGCGAGCGCACAATTTGCGAAAGTATTATAATTCGCGTAAAAAGGTTCGGGAACAAGAATCTCATCGCCTGCGTCACATAAAATCATTACAGCGAAAGAAAGTGCCTCACTCCCTCCGCAAGTTACGTAAATATCGTTTCTATCATATGGAACTCCTATACCGTGATAATATGCGCTCATTGCGTCGCGTAATTCGGGGATTCCCTGTGAAGTTGCATAGGCGACCGTTGCCGGGTGATAATTTTGTAACGCCTTGAAATATCCATCAGGAGTCTTTATATCGGGCTGGCCTATATTCAAGTGATAAACTTTTTTGCCCTGTGCTTTGACCTCGTCAGAATATGGAATTAATCTCCTGATGGGTGAGAATCTCAAAGCCTTTATTCTGTCTGAGAAATGCATAAATTTACGCCTCCTTAAAAAATTTTATTTTGCCTTGCCCTGATTAGCGACTGCTGCCTGAGCCTTTGCTATAGCCTCAGCATCTCCCAAATATCTGTGTGATTTCGGGGTCATGTCGTCATTAAGTTCGTAAAGCAGGGGGACTCCGGTCGGTATATTTAGCTCAAGAATATCTTTTTCTGAAACGTTATCGAGATATTTAACTAGTGCCCTTAATGAATTACCATGAGCAGCAATAATTATTTTTTTGCCCGATTTAATTTCAGGAACGATTGAATCCTGCCAGAAAGGAACGACTCTCGCTACTGTATCAGCAAGGCATTCAGTCAAAGGCAATTCTGACTCGCTCAAGCCCTTATATCTGGGATCATGGCCGGGGTATCTCTCGTCTGACTTCTCAAGAACAGGCGGCGGAACATCATAACTTCTGCGCCAAATTTTAACTTGAGCATCACCGAATTTTGCGGCCGTGTCTGCTTTATTGAGTCCCTGTAATGCTCCGTAGTGACGCTCGTTTAATTTCCATGAGTGCTGAATCGGAATCCACATTAAATCCATCTCTTCAAGAACTAGCCAAAGAGTCTTAATCGCCCTCTTTAACACTGAAGTAAACGCGTAATCAAATTTGAATCCTTCAGCTTTTAACAATTTACCGGCCTCGCGAGCTTCATTAATGCCCTTCTCTGACAAGGGGACATCTGTCCAGCCCGTGAATCTGTTTTCTTTATTCCATGCGCTTTCACCGTGTCGAATTAATACGATCTGATACATGAAAAAATTTTCCTCCTTCTCATAAATAATAATTCTTGTGCGCTAGATTATCAGAAAGTTTAAAATTTTTAAAGCCCCGTGCTATATATTATCTTGAAAATGTTGACTTAATGAAGGCAGAACGCAATAAAAGCAGGTTATACCGCATTCATAATAACAACAAAGCCCCCGACTATATAAATCAGGAGCTTTTACTGCATGGGCCTACTTGGACTCGAACCAAGAACCTTCCGGTTATGAGCCGGTGGCTCTGACCACTTGAGCTATAGGCCCTCTTGAATGACTAATGAATTTTACACGACGAAATATTTTGCGTCAAGAGAAAATTTTATAAATCAGTGCGAAATTTTGAGATTCTATATTATAATTTGCTGTAACACCATTAAAATTTTACTCAGTACGAAAGGAAGTAACACGCTATGAAAGAATTTAAGTATGTTATCACTGATCCAGTAGGTATTCACGCACGCCCCGCAGGTTTACTTGTGAAGGAAGCAAAGAATTTCAAGAGCACAGCTACATTCATTAAAGGCGACAAGAGCGCAAAAGCAACTTCCCTGATGAAATTAATGGGAATGGGAATCGTTCAGGGCGATGAAGTTACAGTAAGAGTCGAGGGTGAAGACGAGGAAACATGCGCCGCCGCAATCGAGAAATTCCTTAAGGAGAACTTCTAATTATGCAAGTCTTCAAAGGCATAAAAATTGTAAACGGTATCGCAATAGGAAAAATAAAGATTTACAAGGTACCAGTTTACGAGATTAACGAGGGTGCGCCCGCTGATGTTAATGCAGAGTTAGAGAAATTTGAGTCAGCCCGCGTTAAAGTTCAGGAACAGCAAAACGCCCTATACGACAAGGAAATCAAAGAAGGCCATAAAGACACAGCAGGAATCTTTGAAGCTCATGCGTTAATGCTTGATGATGATGATTTAATTGACTCGTGCAAAGAAATTATCTCGGACGGACACACAGCAGAGTTCGCAGTTAGAGACGGATTCGAGGCAGCCGCTGAAATGTTCAGAAATATGGACGATCCCTATTTTCAAGCAAGAAGCGCGGACGTTATTGATCTAAAAAATTCTATGCTTGATGTCTTATTCGGCAATGATTCAGAAAGTTTACAGGGTACAGAGCCTTCTATATTAGTCGCTGAAGATATGGCACCTTCTGAAACTGTAAAACTTGATAAATCTTTATTGCTCGGTCTTGTAACTCGTCAGGGAAGTTCTAACAGTCATACGGCAATCTTAGCACGCAGCATGAATTTACCCACTTTGATTCAATGTAAAGAGATTGCGGACGACTGGGACGGAAAATTTGCGATTCTTGACGGCTATAATGCTTGTATCTATATCGAGCCCGAACAGAAAATTATCGACGAGTTATCAGCAAAACAGGCCGAAGACAGAAAGAAAGAAGCCGAGTTGCAGGAACTCAAAGGCAAGCCCAGCCAGACAAAAGACGGCCAAAAAGTTAGAGTTTACGCTAATATAGGCGGCCCTAAAGATATTGACTCAGTTATCGAGAATGACGCAGAGGGAGTCGGACTGTTCAGATCTGAATTTGTTTATCTCAACAGCAAGACAGACCCGACAGAAGACGAACAATTTGCGGCTTATAAAAAAGTTCTTGAAGCACTTGCTCCCCGTCTAGTAATAATCAGAACTTGCGATATAGGAGCGGACAAGACTATTGATTATATGAATCTCGACAAGGAAGACAACCCCGCATTAGGTTTCAGGGCTGTACGTATTTGTCTCAAGAGGCCGGAATTTTTCAAGCGTCAATTACGTGCTTTATTACGGGCTTCAGCATTCGGCAATCTCGGAATAATGTTCCCTATGATTATAAGCCGCTGGGAGGTCTTGAGCTGCAAAAAACTTTTGGAAGAGTGCAGGAAAGAACTCGAATACGAGGGAGTCAAAGTCGGTAATTATGAAATCGGCATAATGATAGAGACTCCGGCTGCTGCTCTGTGTGCTGATGATTTAGCCCCTGAAGTTGACTTTTTCTCGCTCGGAACTAATGACTTGACTCAATATACCTGCGCAATTGACAGACAAAGCGCGAATCTTGAAGATTTTGCAGATACCCATCACCCGGCAGTATTGAGACTGATACGCGAGACAATAGAGGCCGGCCATCGTCATAATACATGGGTAGGAATTTGCGGCGAACTCGGAGCAGACCCGACTTTAACAGAAGAATTCTTAAAAATGGGAGTCGATGAGCTTTCAGTGAATCCCAAGAGCGTTTTACCCTTAAGAGGCAACATCAGAAATACTGATTTGTCAGAATTCAGGAAAGAACAAGCAAAAGAATCTATGGCACAAGATCCAAGACAGCAAGTGCCGGGATTCTGGGGGAGGTTATTCAAATAATGTTATATGGAGCATTAGAGACCGGCGGCAGTAGAACAATTTGTGCAGTCGGCGACGAAAGCGGGCAGGTACTGGAGAAAGAAGTAATTATAACAAGTACACCCGATGAGACTATGGCAAAAGTTTTAGAATATTTCCGGGCAAAATTAGAAGTCCCAGAAGGTGAAGAGGCAATTTGCGCGCTCGGTGTAGGAAGTTTCGGCCCCGTTGATGTAAGAAAGCACTCAAAAACTTATGGAAATGTCTTAAACACGCCTAAAATCGCATGGAGAAATTATCCAATTGTGCAGACTCTTAAGGACGCTTTAAATATTCCCGTCGGACTTGATACGGACGTAAACGCTGCTCTTCTCGGTGAAGTCGTCTGGGGAGCTGCAAAGGGTTTATCTGACGCAGTATATATCAAAATCGGCGCAGGTATAGGAATGGGCGCAATGAGCGGCGGGCATTTGATTCACGGAATGCTGCACCCTGAAATCGGCCATATTAAAATGGTAAGAGTCGAGGGCGATACTTATAAAGGCCATTGTCCAAATCACGGCGCATGTTTTGAGGGTATGGCTTGCGGTCCTGCAATTCATGACCGATGGGGGAAGTCTCCGAAAGAATTAGCGGATAATGCCCAAGTCTGGGAATTTGAAGCGCGTTATATCTCTCAGGCTCTCACAGCAGTAACGTTAATGCTCAGTCCGCAAAAAATTATTCTCGGCGGAGGAGTCATGCATCAGGCCAAATTATTCCCGTTAATCCGCAAATATCTGCTTGAAGAAATTAATAATTATATCGACACGAAAGAATTGCGCAATATTGACAGCTATGTAGTCCCGGCTGCGTTAAATGACAATCAAGGCATTATGGGAGCTTTGAAACTCGCAGAAATAGCCGCCACTGACGCAGCAAAATAGAATATAATAATATCTGCCTCGTTAAAATGAGTGATATATAATAGCGGGGCAGATTAATTTACGAGAAAAAACGGAAAAAGAGGTAGAATTTTTTGGCAGAGATTCAAACATTAGACGCTCAACGTAAAGCAGTAGATCAAGATTTCAGAGATTTAGACGTTGAAGCACTCGGAGAAGAACATATAAATCTAGTCTTCACACTTGGCCGGGAGAATTTCGGCGTTGATGTTAATTTAGTACGTGAAATAGTTAGAGTTCCTTCATTCATTACAAGAGTTCCAAATGCACCGGCTTATATTCGCGGAGTCATAAATTTGCGCGGTACTATTGTGCCGGTTTTCGATATGCACCTGAAAATCGGAATGGCCGGGCAGCCTCTCACTGACGAAGCAAGAATAGTTGTTATTACAATAAATGATGTAACATTCGGAATGATTGTAAATTCAGTGCGTGAAGTCCTGACTATTTATGACTCGCAATTAGAAGTCGCTACAAAATTATCGTCTTCGATTGATAGGCGTTATGTCTTATGGGTGGCAAAACCTGCGGACGATCGGCTTATATTGCTGCTTGATGTCTCTAGTCTGTTCGAACTTGATCAGATTTTAGAAGATAGCGAATAATTTTATGCGCAAGTTTTTATTATTTGCGTTATTTATCGTGTTGATATTTGCTTCTCTTGCATGGGGCGACGCTTCATTGTACAGGGGGGCAATTTCTATCGGAGCAGTAAGGACTATTGAATCGGGCTCAAATTTTCTAGTTTCTGTTCAGGATGTTGCGAGATTATTCGGCTTTACATGGACGAAAAGGGGCGACGAGTTAATTTTGACTCGCAGCAACACGCAATTAAGAGTCATAGCAAATTCTGCCGCAGCTTGGAGAGGCTTTACACTTGTTCCCTTATCGTCTTCACCGGTTGACAGGGACGGAAGTTTTTGGGTCGATACACAAAGCGCAATCGCAATATTTCAACCTTCAGCAGGTCAGGGCGCAAATAATAGACTCAGATTCAGCCGTTCAACAGGGAATTATATGGCCTCGACTATTGCGAATCCTTCAAGACGTGATTTAGAGTTCGGAAAATTTGACGAGCCTGCACCACCCCCGCCGCCTCCTGCTCCTGTTCAAGTTCCTAGACAAGCCCCGGCTCCGAGTCCAGTTCCGAGTCCCGCGCCTGTTCGTGAAAATAAACAGGAATTTATTACGATTCCAGAGCCAGAGCCTATATTTATTCCGCCTGTACCTGTAAAGCCTGCAACGCCTGTAACTCCTGCTCAGAATCAGAATCCCGCGCCAGTCATACAACCTGCGAATATTCCAGCAAAACCGGCAAAATATGAAACTTTCAGACCTGAAGACTCAGAGAGGCCAAGAGGTGAATTTTATCACGGTGCAATAAAGTCAATTCGTTGGAGCGGTCATAAGACTTCTAAGAGAATCCGCGCAGTCATTGACACTGAAGAAGGCTCAACACCTCAAGTTTATTTATTAAGCGGGACTATACACGCATTATTTGAGTCAGCTCCTGAAAATATCGAGGGCATAAATTCGCCGTATTCAAATATTCAGGTGAAAATTTCGCGAGTCGCTCAGGGAGTTGATTTGATGTTCACTGCTCCGGGATTTATCAAGATTGATAGATTATTTCTTGACAAGCCGCGCAGATTAGTATTTGATTTCTTCTTCCCTGAACAAATGCAGCTGGTCAGAAATACACCGGAAAATTTAATAACTCAGACTCCGAGTCCGAGTCCAGCTCCTATTATTACAACGCCTGCAAAACCTGTTACGCCTCAACCCGTTAAAATTCCCGATCCCGTTATAAATGACAGGCCGCAGCAAAAATTAATAATTCCCACGACTCCAGCTCCGAGTCCTGTTATACCAGTTATGCCGACTCCGACTCCCAGAAAAATAACGGGCAAGAAAACTATAGTAATAGATCCCGGTCATGGCGGAAAAGATCCCGGCGCGTCAGATAATGGAGTAGTTGAGAAAAATGTAAATCTCTCTGTAGGTCTTGAACTTGAGAAGGCACTACTTGCAAGAGGCTTTAATGTGATAATGACTCGCCGCACCGATGTATATTTGAAATTACAGGAACGCACCGACATAGCAAATGCAGTAAACGCCGATTTATTTGTGAGTATTCACGTCAACGCACTCCCGCAAAAAAAATCAATGACGGGATTTGAGATTTATATAATGGCTCTTCCCACTGATAAAGACGCTATGAATCTCGCAAAAGTCGAAAATCGCGAATATGTCGAGGGCAAGGGAGTCGATACTGCTAATGTTGATAAACGAACAGAAATGTTATTAAGAATTCTAGGAGATATGCAGCAAAATAATAAAATTAGTGAAAGCACCGATTTTGCCTCAGCCTTACACCGCGCAGGAGTCAGAAGCGGACTCCCTATGAGAAGAGTCGCACAAGCCCCGTTTTTCGTGTTGAGAGGTGCAGGAATGCCGGCCGTATTGCTTGAATTAGGATTTGTTACGAATGCAATCGAGTCTCAATTATTGACAAGAAAGGACTATCAACAGAAAATAGCTCAGGCAATGACAGAAGGAATTACTAATTATTTGCGATAATATAAATAATGAAGGAAGGAGAATAACAAATTGCCGCCAGTTAGACGCACTTATAATACAAATGACAGAATGCCGTCACGTCCTGCAGCACGAAGAAGGCCGCCGGTTCGGACAACTCCACGCGCAAGACCTGAAGAGAAAAGCACGCCGCTATTACTGCGAATATTATCGTGGCTGGGAATATTATTATTATTCTTTGTGCTGGGCTATCTCGGTACATCATGGGTAGTGAATATCTTAGACAGAAAATTATTCTTGAAACCTGAAAATAGAGTCGAGAATCAGGAAGATTTATCACACTTGCAAGAGTCAAGGCGTTCACAGGCCGCAAATATCCCGTCAAGTAACGCGCCTCAAATTTCGTTAAATCTTTATCACGTAATGAATGACTCAATAGCTCAGACGACCCGAAATTTTTCAAAGAAGGTTACAGAAGATAATATTTCAGATGTTATCAACGCAATTATTTCATTAAGTGATCTTAAGAACTCGAATAAAATCAAGCTGCTTCACGTGTTTAGAGATGCTGATACTGCATTTCTTGACATGTCGGGGCAGTTTGCTTCGTCTTTAGCAAGTGCAGGAAAACGCAAGACTCTATTATTATTAACTGGTATAGTACGCACAATGACTGAAAATTTTCCGCCGGTTACACAAGTAAGATTCTTGATTGACTCAAAGACTCCAGCTCCTAAGGCAGCCGGTGAAGTGGATCTCGGAGTCGCTTGGAAGATGCCGAAATGATAAATAAATTAGTGATAGCAACAGGGAATCCGGGCAAATTTCAAGAATTCAAGAAAATGGCTCAAAATTTTGCGAGTGAAATAATATACGCTCCCGAAATAGCAAAATTAATCGTAGAAGAGACCGGCCGGACTTATTCAGAAAATGCTATGTTGAAGGCTCAAGCATGGGCAGGAAAAGTAAAATTGCCTTGTTTAGCTGATGACAGCGGACTTGAAGTTGACGCGCTTGACGGAGCACCGGGCATTTATTCAGCAAGAGTCGTTAATGGCTCAGACAATAAAAAAATTTCTTGGCTGTTATCGAGTCTCAAGGGCGAAAATAATCGTAATGCGAGATTTGCGGCGGCTTTGGCTTTGTGCGTTCCTGAAGATTATATTTTTATAGGGATGGGCTATTGTTACGGAAAAATTGCGGACTCCCCTGCAGGTTCTAACGGATTCGGCTATGACCCTGTATTTATTCCCGACGGGTATAATTTGACATTTGCGGAACTTGACTCGAGCGTAAAGAATTCAATTTCACACAGATATAACGCCTTCAAAAAAATAAATTCATGTCTCATGACGAAATAATAAATAGTGAAATAACTTGCGACGAAATTTTTAGCGGTAATTTAAGAATATTTCAGCCTGTGAACGGCCCTCGCGTAAATCTTGATACTATTTTATTAGCAAACTGGGTGAAATATAGAGCCGGCAAAAATAAATTTCTTGAGGCCGGGTGTGCTTCCGGTGCGATCTCGTTAATTCTCGCTTTGAGATTCAAGAATGTAAATATAACGGGACTCGATATTCAGGAAAATTTGATAGAACTCGCAAAATTAAACGCAGCAAATAATAATTTAGACTCACGGGTTAAATTTATCGCGGGAGATTTGAGGGACAAGAATTTATTAATGCGTGAATCTTATGACTCAGTAATTATTAATCCGCCTTATGAATCACTCACACGAGGCCGGACGAGTAAAATTTTATCGCGTTCAGTAGCAAGACTCGAATTATCCTGCAGTCCTGAAGATGTCGCCGAAATGTCATCGCGTGTCTTAAAGAGTAAAGGCCGGTTATTTGCTATATTCACAAGTGAGAGGCTGCCAATTTTTATAAATTCCATGCTCGCACATAAATTAATGCCTAAAAGATTGAGACCTGTTTACCCGTCAATAAATAATAATTCGGGCGTTTTCCTGATAGAATGCATAAAGGACGGCGGAGAAGGTTTGAATCTTTTGCCCCCGTTGATAGTTCGTGATGAGTCAGGAAATTATACACCTGAAATTCTGCGGGCTTATGAGCTTTAAAATATTAGGAGAGCGAAAAATTTTGTCATTAGCTTTATGGTTTATATCTATATTTCTTGAATATTATATTTATAAGAAATTGACTCAGGCGGGAATAAGTTTATTTGCTAGAAATTTATTCATGTGCTGGGCTGTGATTTGCTTTTATGAATTTCTTTATGCGGGATATATTGCGAAATTATTTGCTTCTCGCCGGCTGGGTGAAATTCTCGGCGGACTGGGAATAACATGGATAATTATAGTATTGCTTGCGTTTCTTGCTTTCATGATTGTGAATATTTTAACGGGATTTAAGCCTTTCACAAAAAATAAAGTTTATTGCGCTGTGATTCTTGCATTCATGGGCGTTATATATTGCTTGTGCGAGGCCTATTTTGTGCAGGAAAGAAATATAATTATTAAGACTCGCAAATTACCCGAAAATATAAATAAAATCCGAATCACTTATTTAACAGATTTGCATTTAGGCGGAATTTATACGACGGCACATTTTAATCGAGTCATGAAAATAGTAGAAGACTCTAGTCCTGATATATTTATTTTGTGCGGAGATATTTTTGACGGCGATATGTCGTACTGGACTGAAGAAATTTCGCGGCTATCTAAGGCAGCTAAACGGGCACCACTGGGAGCTTTTGCAGTAAACGGAAATCATGAATATAATCACTGGTACACGGACGATTATGATACACTCACGAGGGAATCAGGCTTTAATTTATTAAATGACGAACGGGCGGAGACAGCCGGACTCGTTATACTGGGAATCGATGACAGAAAAAATGAATTTCACAGCTGGCTGAATTTCCTGCGAAAACCTGAAGACTCAAATAAATTCGTGTTAATCATAAAGCACCGGCCATATCTAGCGCAGGACTCACAGGGAAATTTTGACCTGCAATTATCCGGACACACTCACGGCGGGCAGTACTGGCCATTGAGATATTTTAAGACTTGGCAGGAAGGCGGAATCCCTCAAGGACTTTCACAGCAAGCGGGCGGACTTGTTTACGTCAGCAACGGAGCAGGATATAACGGACCTTGTATGAGATTATTTGCACCTCCTGAAGTTACAGTAATTGATTTAGTGAGGGAATAAATAAATGCCTTTAACACTTGTGCCGACCCCGATCGGAAATCTTGAAGATATAACACTTAGGGCGTTAAAAGTTTTGCGTGAGGCTGATTTGATAGCTTGCGAAGATACACGAACATCAAGTATATTATTAAAGCATTATGATATTCACAAAAATTTGACTTCTTTTCACTTGCATAATGAGAACGAAAAATTACCGGTATTGCTGCAAAAATTACGGGAGGGCGCAAAAATTGCCGTTATATCAGACGCGGGGACTCCGGGAATATCTGATCCGGGATTTATTTTATTAAAACGTGCCATTGAAGAAAATATACGAGTTGATGTTTTGCCCGGTGCGAGTGCCTTATTACCTGCTCTATTATTATCGGGACTCCAGCCTCAGCCGTTTATATTTTTAGGATTCCCGCCGGAAAAATCAGGAGAACGCGCTAAATTATTTGACTCGATTAATGAACTCGATATGACTCTATGCTTTTATTTGTCGCCTCATAAAGCAGTCAAGCAATTAACGGACATGATTAATATTTTAGGTGATAGGAGCGCGGCACTAGTTCGAGAGATCAGCAAAATTTTCCAGGAAGTAATACGCGGCAATTTGAGCGAGATTTTAGAACGAGTCAAGAATGGCATTAAGGGCGAACTTGTATTAATTATAGAAGGCAATAAATTAAATAATAATAAATGGCAGTCTGAAGCACTCTCAATGAAAGCAAACGGCGCAAGTGTAAGAGATATAGTAAATGAGATTTCAGCAAAATATAATGTCTCAAGGAATGCAATCAAGCAGGAAATAATTTCATGATACAACATGATAAAATAATGCACGGAGGGGCGTTCTAGTTTTCGTTTTCTCAAGAGAGCTGGACGAGACTCGCCGGGGATACTCCTTGTGCGGTCTATATTGGCCGAAAGGAGGTGAAGCCAGAGTGAAGGATCTTCTCGACAGAATCATAGAACTGCTACAGTACATTTCTATATCCGCAACAGTTCTAGAATTAATTCTTAGGGTGATTCGATGGCTTTTCACCCACTAAAGATAAAGCGTCTTTTACTTAAGATGTAAGTCCTGAGTGGGGTTGCAGTCCCCGCTTAGGCAGTCTTTGTTTTCCGCAATTTGTCCGACCCTTCCCGGCCAGATTGCAATTATTATACATCATTCAAGATTTTATTCAGTCAGGAATTTAGCGCAAATAATATTTACAGGTTATAATAAATATAATTATTTATGACGGAGGATTAATATTTTGTCTCTGAGAAAAGGCCTAATAATATTTATATTGCTTGCGTTCGGAGTGTCTGCAATAATAATTTTCAAGAGCGTTGATGATCAGACTATACACTCATTATTACATGCGAATAAATTTAAATTATTGCTTGCTTTATGTGTCGTCTTTCTTGCTTGGATATGTGACGCGGGGCGATTTTGTTCACTTGCATTTGCTGCTCAAGAAAAAGTCTCTTTCTCGCTGGGAATTGTCTTAACATGGCTAAATTATTTCGGCAGTGCTGTAACTCCCATGCAGAGCGGCGGCGGCCCCTTTCAAGTTTACGCGTTATACAAAAAGGGAATCCCTATGGGTAAGGGCATCGCAATAACTCTTATAAGAACTATGCTGACTGTTTTAATATTGACTCTAGCTGTTCCCGGAGTCTTAATGCTTGATCCTGAAATTTTAGAAGGCAGCCCATTTCTTAAAGGTTTAGTATTTTATGTTTTCGCCGTGATATTAGCAACATGGGCATTTATAGCGTTTACTATTATTAAGCCTGAGATTGTCAAGAAATTAATACGAGTCTTTATCATGTGGCTTAGAAGATTTAATTTCATGCGCTCAAATCGTACAGTTATAAAAATTATTCAATGGCTTGATAAGGAAGTAGATAATTACATAATAAATTTTAGACTCACGTTTAAAACTGGTAAATTATGGCTCGTTCTCGCAGTGATTTTATCAGTCTTGCATTTGCTTGCTTTATTCAGTGTTTTGCCCGTCTTAATGAGTGCGGTGGGATTGCCTTTCAGATATACTCAAACAATAGCAGTTCAGGCCGTATTCATGTTTATATTATATTTTGTGCCTACTCCGGGGGCCAGCGGAGTCGCTGAAGGGGGCGGGGCGTTGCTTTATTCTGTCTTAATGCCTGAAAATATGGCCGGGGTAATGTCGATTATATGCAGATTCTTCACGGATTATATTTCGATTTTTATGGGAGTCGTAGTAGTTATTAGAATGCTCGGCTGGGGAGTCACTGAAAATTTACACAAGGGAGCAGCAATTGATGAGGCCGATAATAAATAACGTGCGGGAATAAAATTTTTTGTAAATATATATAGTGATGACAATGGAAAAATTTAGCGAATTTATATTTAGAATGCGCGGGGGACTTTGGACTCTTTTATTTGTGCTGATATTAATAACTGCATACGGGAATGAATCAAGCTCAATGCAAATATATATCTCGCTTGTAATTATAATATCCGGTCAAATTTGGCGGTGCTGGGCGGCCGGCTTTATAGGCTTATACAGGGGCGAAAACGTGAAAGCTCAAAAACTTGCACAGACTGGGCCGTATGCTTTAATGCGCAACCCTTTATATTTCGGAAATTTCTTAATCGGTCTCGGCTGGAGCATAATAGCAGGCTTTTATGCAGTGATTATATTTATAGCTAGCTTTTATTTATTGTATATTCTCGTGATAATTCCGCATGAAGAAAATTTTTTACTCGGCAAATTCGGCGATGAGTATATTAATTATTGCGGACGTGTTAAAAGATTCCGGCCGGTCTTGAAAAAATTTAAATTTAGCGATTTAACCGGAGATTTTGACTCAAAAATTTTATTGCGCAGTGAAATTCATACTATAATAACGACTGTAATAGGCACACTAATAATTATTGCTGTAACGTGTTATACTTAATTGCTTTATTTAAAGGAGGCGGAATTAATGCCCAGAAAATATATGATAAATAATGAGCCGGTAACAGAACGCAAAATTATAACAACGCAGGAACTTTTAGACGCAATCACAGAAACTGAATATCCCGATTATGTGCTTGAAATTGTCGCGATTTTCCGGGAATGGATGCATGACTCAATTGAAGCTCCTGACACAGTTTATAACGGACAGAATGTTTTTGACGCTATGTTGAGCCAATTTTTTGACGAGGAAGCAGTAGGAGTTATGAATCTTTATGAGAGTTTAAGCAAATTTGAAGATATTGCCGATCTCATACCCGGACACAAGAAACCTGAGGGCAAACCTGATACTATAGTTGTGAGTGTGAATCCTCCTGACTGTGAAAACGGACTCCACGCGGCTATAGATTACGCAGCAGTCTTTAACAGGCCGGAATGTAAAAGAATCTGGATAATCTCGAATACTTATATATATGACGACATGATGAGATATGCGAATCATATTGATGCACTGGCAAAACAGGGCATAAAGACAAGATTTATTCTAGTAAACGCGTGGGGATGGGTTGAGCTTCCATTAAGTTCAGCTAATGCAACAAAGCAGCAATTTATATTAAACACTGACACGCCAAAACATACACGCACAATAAGACGAAAGAAGACAATATAAAATTTTAACAGGTCTCATGAGGGTGTGAGGCCTGTTTTTTTTGCGCAATTATAGCATTAAGAAAGCAATCACGAATAAAAGCCCGACGGCAAATGTCATTAAACCGTATGCAAGACTTGACGGCAAAAGAGTCCCTACTGTCTCATTTTTTGACTCGTCGTGATAGAATCCGAAATCTGTATCTTCAGGCGGCTTAATAAATTTAATTCTCGACATGTTAGACAATGCCAAAGTAACCGGCCCCGCTGTGAATAAATCTAAAATTTTCGCAAATAATGACCCGATAAACGGCAATATTACACCGATTACTGGTCTAAATAAGAAATTTTCTATATTGAGCCATGCAGGCCACTTGTCATAATAATCGTAATTTTCGCGGCTGATTAAGAATTTTTTTATGAACAAGAAATATACTATTATCCCGATTGAGATAGAAATTATTGAGCCTTCAAGATTTGCAAAGGTGAAATAATTTATAATATGATGATGTTCGGGGGCATTCATGAAAGCCGAGCCGAGTACGCTGATTTTATCGCCGGTGTCATATGGCAGCATTCCTATTAATGGCAGCAGCAAAGCCGAGAAAGTCAATAATGCCGCGTTTACTCCTGAAATATATTTTTCTTTAACGTGCATATTTTTATCAGGCCGGGCAATAAATAACGCTACAAATAATTTTATTACATAAGCAGTAGTTAAGCCGCCGGAAATCAAGAAAAGCCATTCACATATATTAAATAAAAATTTTTCACTTGACAGGCTCATAAATGCAAGAGTCCCCGCCGTGTGATGTATATGTTCTACAATGCTTTCATGTATTAAAGTCTTGCCTAAATATCCATTCCATAAAGGCGCACCCATGAGTCCGAGTCCTCCCATTATGAAAGCAAACATAAAAATTTTTCGCCCGCGTCCGAACCCTTTTATGTCATTCAAGTTTAATTTATGAGTATTCATGTGAACTACACCGGCGCAAAGAAATAATACCAGTTTTATTAACGAGTGCCCGACCATATATAAAATAGTCCCTCTTACTGCTAGATCATTTTCTTGACCTAGAAAGCACTGCATTGCGATACCCGTTAAAATAAATCCTAATTGCGACATTGACGAACATGCAAGAGTCCGCTTAATATTCACGGAAAATACAGCGAGAACAGCTCCGAGTGTCATTGTTATAATTGCGAGTATCAAGAGCAGAAATCCCCATATAGAATCATGCAAGAATACTCCGGCGGATAATATAATAATCCCGAATAGTCCCGATTTAGTGAGCAGTCCCGACAATAAAGCACTTGAGGGAGCAGGTGCAGCAGTATGAGCAGTGGGCAGCCATATATGAGACGGAAATATAGCAGCCTTTGCAGCAAATCCCGTAAAAATTAACACGCCTGAAATATATAGCTCGCTCTTGTCCATTTTGAGCCGTGATAGTGAGTCAATATCAAGAGTCCCCGTTTTCGCGTAAAATAAAATTAGTCCCGTCAAAGTTACAAGCCCGCCTATAATTGCAATTGCTAAATAAGTCTGTGCTGCCCTTTGTGCGTCCCTTGTCTCGTCCTGAACTACCATTACATAAGAAAATAGCGACATCATCTCGAAAAATATAAATGTAGTGTATAAATCGCCCGACAAAAATACTCCCATAATCGAGCCCAGAGTCATTAACACGTACAAATAATAGCGATTTCTATTTCTGTGATGAGTCAAATATTCGCGTGAAAATATCGTAGTTACTGCCCACATGAAAGCAATTATTACAGCATAAATATATCTGAAGCCGTCAAGACAAAATTTTATGCCCAGTCCGCAGACTCCGGGAGCTTTGAACTCAGACCCGATAAATTTATAAGCGTAAAGAGTTACAGCAAGCTCAATTAAGCAGACAAGATCAGCCGTATAATCGCGGAATTTCCTATCTTTCTTGCCGACAAAGTAAGACACAAGCCCGCCTATCATTGGCCATAACACTAAGAATAATAATAAAAAATTGCCTTCCATCTATAAATTACCCCTTTTTTGAGAACGCCGAGATTCAAATTTTTGTAATTGTGAAAATATGATTTTGCTTTGATTATAGCATGAGTGAAGATTTATAGAATCCGTAAAATTTCATGTGATAGAATAATAGACAGTTTGTGAAGTTCTGCAAATTAGGAGGACCCTAGCTTGAGAAACCCAGTTCGCTGGGCGGCAATTCAGGCGGGGGGTTGCCGCTAAAGGAAATTTGTTTCTTGTTCTCTTCCCGCCCGCAGAGGAAAGGAGGGAGTGCTGTGAAGACCCTCGTGGAATTCTTGAAAGCTCTTGCATCAGTATTTAAATACTTTGCTGAAGCGATCAAAGCACTAACGGAATTTCTCCGTTTGATCCGAAATAAATAACGCGCCTTTAACCATTCTTGTTATTACTCTTGTCGGTTAAGGTGGCAGCCTTAGCCGGCATTCAAGTTTTTTGTCCGTTGTCCTCCCGGACGTTCTTATTATAACACGGAGGATTCATAATAGTATGATTAAATCTTTTAAGGTCTTAGAGGCTTATTCGGGCGACGCTATGAAGGGACTTGCAAGGATTCACCCTGATGATATGAAAGAATTAAATTTGTCAGAAGGTGATTTAATAGAGTTAACCGGCCGGACTGTTACACCAGCAAGAATCAGAGCAGGCGACAAAGAAACAGGCACGGGAATAATTCAGATTGACGGGCTTATACGAGAAAACGCCGGAGTCTCACTTGACGATAATATAAATCTTGAGACAAGCATAATTTATCACTTTGCAGGCAGTATAACTCTTCAGCCGCTGGGAGACGTAAAATTATCTGATAGAGAGAAGGACGAGCATTATATACTTTCACTCTTAGAAGGCCAAGCAGTCAGGGCCGGTGATAGAATCCGAGTTAATTTATTCGGGACTCGTATCTGCGACTTTCAAGTTACAGCAGCAACCCCCGATGGCACTGTCATAATTAATAAATCTACATATTTAAATTTGCTTAAGCCTTTAGAAATAAAGCACTCTCACAAAATTTCTTATGAAGATATAGGCGGTCTTAGTTCACAAATTCGCAAAGTCCGTGAAATGATAGAGCTTCCCTTGAGATTTCCGCAAGTTTTTGAGCGTCTAGGAATTCAGCCCCCGCGCGGAGTGTTGTTATACGGCCCTCCCGGAACTGGTAAAACAGTAATCGCCCGTGCTGTAGCAAATGAGACTGACGCATGGTTTACGCATATATCAGGCCCGGAAATAATCGGCAAATTCTACGGTGAAAGCGAAGAGAGACTCCGCAAAATTTTTGAAGAGGCTCAAGACCGCGCACCCTCGATTATATTTATAGACGAGATTGACGCAATTGCACCTAAACGCGCAGAAATGGGCGGAGAAAAACAGGTAGAACGCCGAGTAGTTGCCCAGTTATTAGCACTAATGGACGGCCTAAAATCACGCGGACAGTTAATAGTAATAGCAGCTACAAATATTCCCAATTCTTTAGATCCTGCTTTGAGAAGGCCGGGAAGATTTGACCGTGAAATTTCGATTCCTATTCCTGACAGAAACGGGCGGCTTGAAATCTTAAAGATTCATACTCGCGGAATGCCTTTATCTCAAGACGTTGATTTAATGAAAATTGCTGATTTATCACACGGTTATGTCGGTGCAGACTTGGAAGAACTTGCGAAAGAGGCCGCTATGTCATGCGTTAGAGATATTTTGCCGATGATTAATTTTACCACTCAAGAGATCCCATATGAGAAAATTTCAAAACTTGAAGTTACTCAGCAGCATTTTATTAACGCATTACTTGAGACAAACCCCTCGGCTACACGTGAATTCTTTGTTGAAGTCCCTGATACTAAATTCAGCGATATAGCAGGACTTGACGACATAAAGCAGCAACTAATTAACGCAGTAAGACAGCCATTAGAACACGCAGATTTATTCACGAAATATAAATTAACTCCCATTAAGAGCATATTATTATATGGAGCACAGGGAACCGGCAAGACTTCACTAGCTAAGGCACTGGCTCATGAAAGCGGCCTAAATTTTATAAACGTTCAGAGCGCAAATTTATTATTACGTTATCAGGGAGATTCTGAACGCGCCCTAAAAAATATCTTCCGTGCAGCAAAACAGGCGGCACCCTCAATTATATTCTTTGACGGAATTGACTCGATATTCCCCGATAAAAATCCTCCGTCACAAACTTTGCGGGGACAATTTTTTGCGGAACTCAACGGGATCGAAGAACTCAACGGCGTTACTGTCTTGGCCGCAACTGATAACCCGCGGGGCTTGGACAAGGCTTTATTTTCTCCGACAGTCTTTAATTTGCGCGTCAAAATGCCCATCCCTGAAGAGAATGACCGAGCAGAAATTTTTAAACTTGAACTCGCTGATAAACCTTTAGATAATAATATTGATTTTACCGAACTAGCACAATCAACTGAAGGACTTAACGGCGGAGATATAAATTTTATTTGCAGGAGTGCCATAATGCAGGCTTTAAACGAGAACACAGAAAATTTTATTATAAAGCGTGAAAATTTTGACGAGGCTATAGACTCATTCAGTGAATTAATAGCAAAGAGACAAGAGTCAAACGAGCAGGAAAAATTACAGGAAAATGCAATAGAGATTACAGCAGAAGCAAGTTATTCAAGGCTTGATGTTTTCTTAGCTGAAAAGTTAAATATAACCCGCTCGCAAATTCAGAGAATGCTCAAAACCGGCCTAGTGTCAATAAACGGAGTCAAGCATTTAAAGCAGGCTCAAAAAGTGAATAAGGGCGATAAAATTATTGCGATAGTCCCAGAGTCAGAAAATATAACGGCTCTTGTCGGTGAAGATGATGTACCATTTGACGTAATTTATGAAGACGATCATTTAATCGTAGTAAACAAGCCCGCCGGAATAATCGTTCACCCCGCCCCCGGTAAAATGCACGGGACATTGATTCAAGGGCTCGTTCAGCGTTACCCGGAATTAAAGGAAATGGACGGATTTATGCGCCCCGGTATAGTCAGCCGCTTAGATATGGGAACATCGGGACTCTTAGTTGTTGCTAGAAATCAAGAGTCTTATAATTTATTACAAAAAATGTTCGCTTCTCGTGAAATCAATAAATATTATTTAGCACTGGTACACGGTCATTTGCCTCAGCCTGAAGGAATCTTATCCGGTCCGATTGATAAAGACCCTAAAGACTCGACTCACTCTATAATAGTCGAAGGTGGCAAGCCATCAATAACCGGCTACAAAGTCATAAAAGAAAGCGCAAAATATTCACTTGTTGAGTGCAAATTATATACTGGGAGGACTCATCAAATTAGAGTTCACATGTCGGCGGCCGGGTGTCCATTATACGGGGATTATGCTTATGGAGCGCCGGAAAAATTTATGAATCGAGTATTTTTGCATTCGTGGAAGTTGTCATTTATTCACCCTATAACGGGCAAAGAATTATCATTCAGGCAATTTATACCGGAAGAGTTTACTAATTTGTTATATGTCTTGAATCACGAGAATTAATTTATCACAAAAATATGCGGTGCTGCCATATAACACAACACCGCGCAAAATTTTTTTATTTCCTGCCCGCTGAAGTAGTTATGACTCTTTGAATGCAGATAAATACAAGCAATAATAACCCCGTCGCAATCTTGCCCCACCATGATAATAAATTGCCGTTGAATGTAATCAGAGCCGGAATTATTGATTTTAACAGAACCCCGAAAAGAGTCCCCGCCATATAGCCGACTCCGCCGGTTAAAAGAGTCCCGCCTATTACTGCGCAGGTTATTACTTCGAGTTCTCCGCCCTGTAGTGATAAATTCCAGCCGCTTTTTACGTAGAGTGCGTAACTTATTCCAGCTAAGACCGAGCATAACCCGTTAAAGCCGTAAACTAAAATTTTAGTCCGTCCGACCGGGAGTCCCATTAAGGCCGCTGATTGTTCATTGCCTCCGATTGCGTAAATATTCCGCCCGAATCGTGTTCGCTGTAAAATAAACGCCCCGATTAATATCACGATTAAGAATAATATCACGTTGAAATTTATAAATGCTATGGGCTTGATTCTTACCCACTTACCATCAGCGAATTTCATTAAATAAATTTTCCAGCCTGCCAACGAGTCAATCATGGGATGATGTATATCAATTGATTCACGGCTTATCAGTGAACACACCCCGCGAGCTAAAAACATTCCTGTCAAAGTCGTTATAAACGGCGGGACGTTCAAATAATGAATTACCCAGCCCATTATAAGGCCAAGCCCGACTCCCATGACTACAGCCGCCGCAATGCAAATTAACGGGTGAAGATTCAAAACTGTAGTCCCATATGCTATAAACATTCCAGTAAGAGACGCTACAGCACCGACTGATAAGTCAATTCCGCCCGTGATTAATACCATAGTCATTCCGACTGCTGAAATTCCGAAATATGCATTGTCTATAAATAAATTTACAAATGTTCTCACAGTTAAGAAACCCTTATCCCCGTAAAGTGCCGCGCCGATTGCATAAATAACAAGAAATATTCCGATTGTTGCATAGACCATTATATATTTAGGATTCGTTATTCTAGTAAAAAATGTCTGTCTATTTCTCATTATTTAGCACCTCCCTGACGCTTTGCCGCACGTTTAGCGAAATATTTTCTTACCGGTTCAGACTGTAAAACTATAACAACAGCGATAATTAACGCCTTAAATGCCATAGTCGCCTCTGCAACAATCCCGAAATAATATACAAATGTTACGATTGTGCGAATTATTAACGAGCCTACTACAGTCCCCGCAAGACTGAATCTCCCGCCCGACATGTTTGTCCCGCCTATTACTACAGCTAAAATCGCGTCCATCTCAAAATTTAGTCCGGCATTATTTGAGTCATTTGACATTATGCGGCTCGAATAAATTAATCCCGCTATTCCTGATAATAAGCCAGTAATCATAAAGACTAATAAAATTACTTGGCCGGCCTTGATTCCTGAAAGTCTGCTGGCACTGGGATTAACTCCGACTGACTCGACAAATGCCCCGAACGCTGTTTTACGGGTAAATAAGGCAACTGCAGCGACTACTATAATAGTTATTATTATTGGCATGGGTAAACACAAAAAACTCCCCTGTCCTATAACTCTAAAAGGCGAATATCCAGTTGTAAATTGCTTCCCGTCCGTCAAAATTTGAGCGATCCCACGCCCGCAGACCATTAATATTAAAGTCGCGATAATCGGCTGCATTCCGCCTTTAGCAACAAGAAAACCGTTAAACAGTCCCATTAAAGCGCAGACTATCAAAGGCACTCCGAGAACTAAAATATACGGATAAACTGTATAATCTCCGGGAGTCGTATATGTCAGAACATCCCAGCGCAAAAATTTTAAAGCAATAGCCCCCGCAACTGCAACGAGCGCACCTACTGACAAATCAGTCCCGCCCAGTGCAATAACAAGAGTCATTCCCATTGAAATAATCGTAATTTCTGCCGAGCGATTTATAATATCTATCAAGCTCCCGTAAAGCATTCCAGTTGAAGGCTGATAACTTATGCTGAAGAAGTCAGGCCGAATCACAAAGCAGACCAGCAAAATTAACGCCTCAGCAATTACTGCCCATGTTACTTTTGACTGCATGAGTCCGGAAATATCAAATTTTTTCGCTGACATTTAAGCCGCCCCCTCCGCTATGATTCTTAATATATCATGTTGAGTGCATGAAGAGCCTTCAACTTCCGCAACTTTTTCACGATCCCGCATTATTATAATCCTGTTTGAGCAGCGTATAATCTCGTCAAGTTCGGAACTTATAAATATTAACGAGACTCCATCTTTGCACATTTCGAGCATTAATCTTTGAATCTCTGCTTTAGCTCCTATATCGATTCCACGTGTAGGCTCATCAAGAATTAAAATTTTTGGATTTGCTGCCATCCACCGAGCTAATATAACTTTCTGCTGATTGCCCCCTGATAGTTCACCGGCTTTTTTCTCGCAATCGGGCGTGGCTATTCCTAAAAGTTTTATATATTTATTAGCGAGTTCTTCCTGTTCCTGCCGAGTCATGGGCCGCATGAAACCTTTTCGGGACTGTACAGCTAACATTATATTTTCTCGAATGCTCAAATCTCCTATAATTCCGTCGCGCTTTCTATCTTCAGGACAAAAGGCAATTTCTGATTTTATTGCGTCAAATGGCTGCTTGATTTCTACTTTTTCGCCGTCAATAAAAATATTGCCCCGTGAAATTTTTTCAGCTCCGAATAACATTTCTGCTGTCTCAGTCCGTCCGCTGCCTAAGAGTCCAGCAAAACCGATTAATTCACCTTTTCGCAACTCTAAAGAAATATCATTTATTTGCGAGTCCCCGATGTGTTCAGCCTTTAATATTATATCCGCGCCGTCCTGAACTTCCGCACGTTTCAAGCTGAATATCACGTCCATATCCTTCCCGACCATTTTTGTAACAAGCTCAAATTTTCCGAGTTCGTTAATTTCATAAGTCCCGATTAAATGACCATTGCGCAAAATTGTCATTCTGTCTGATACGGCGTAAATTTGATCGAGAAAGTGCGTTATAAATATTATTCCCATTCCTGAAGATTTTAACTCGCGCATGACACTGAATAATAATTGTACTTCGTTCTCGTCTAGTGAGCTTGTAGGCTCGTCAAGAATCAAAATTTTTGCTTGAATATCAACGGCTCGTGCTATAGAAGTCATTTGCTGTATTGCTGTCGAATAATAAGAAAGCGGGCGGGTTACGTCAATATCCAAGTGAAAGCGGGACATTAAATTTTCTGCTCTCTTGTTAATTTCTGCCCAGTCGATTTGGCCGTGCTTCATGGGCTGGCGGCCTACGAAAATATTTTCAGCGACGCTCAGATTTGGACATAAATTTATTTCCTGAAAGACTGCCGATATACCTAATTCTATAGCATTGCCCGGCCCGGTCGGGTGAATCTCTTGACCGTCGAGAATAATTTGTCCTGAATCCATTTGATTAACGCCTGTTAGACATTTTATGAGAGTCGACTTTCCTGCGCCGTTCTCGCCTAAGAGTGAATGAATCTCGCCAGCTCTCAACGAGAAATTAACGCCGTCAAGTGCCTTGACTCCCGGAAATTGCATAGTGATTCCCTTCATCTCAAGAATATTTTTTCCTGACAAATTGAGTCCCTCCTTATTGAATAATATATATGCTCACAAAAAATTTTTATGCGTGAATGCGGGAGCACCCCGTACCCGTTCGGCCTTGTCCTCTGGTGTGGCGTCGTTCTGCCGGTAGA
>JAFSWW010000136.1 GCA_017444345.1 Synergistaceae bacterium
GAGAGTAAATAGTTAAGTGATTTGTTATTCGCTTAATTCCTGCGCTCTTTCTCTGGCAGCGTCCTTCAAGTTTGCCCTTACTGAGAAAATTACTACTAAGACAGTAGCAACTATCAACACGCAGAAAATAGGATGATTATAAAATGGATCACTCGATGCCAATTGCGAGACCCTGCGTAGATTCTGCTCAAACGTCGGGCCAAGTATAAAGCCTAAAATCATAGGCACTGTAGGAATCTTTGCCTTAATCATCAAGTAAGCCATTAATCCAAAGCCTACCATTATATAAGTGTCAAATAATTGATTAGCGTTCCCGATTGCACCTATTCCGCATAAGACCATTACAATGGGCAGTAAATAATTTTTCGGAATCTTAAGCACTGACACAAAGAATCTCATCCCCCAGAGCATGAATAACAGCATAAATACAGCAGCCACTAACATCGCAGTAAAAATCGCATAAACGACAGCTCCGTTTTTCTCGTAAATCAATGGGCCGGGAGCGACGTTGTGAATCATTAAGCCGCCTAATAACATAGCTGTTGCAGGATCTCCGGGAATTCCCAGCGATAATAAGGGAATGACAGCTCCGCCGATTGTTGCGTTATTTGCAGTCTCAGAAGCGACGACTCCGTCCATTATGCCTGTGCCGTATAGTTCCCTGTGCTTTGATGTATTTTTCGAGACAGTATAAGAGATCATGCAGGAAACTCCGCCGCCTATTCCGGGCAAAATTCCGATTCCTACTCCGATTAAAGCCGAGACTATAGCATTTGGAATCTGCGCAAGAAATTCAGCAAAAGTGAATCCCGCTCCCTTCATTTTGACGTTCTCATCAACTGTGAAATCTTGTTTTTTCCGGACTGATTCAGCAAATGACATTACTTCAGAAATCGCGAATAAACCTATTAATAACACGACTAATGCAAAGCCATTATTTAACTGGAATAAATCAAACGTGAATCGAGGCCGTGAATCAATAGGCGCGAGTCCAACTGTAGCAAGTAAAGCACCTAATACAGCACTAATTAAACCCTTGGGCATGTCCGTACCAGTTAAGGCAACGACCATACTTAACGAGAATAAAGCCAGCGCGCAATATTCATAGGCCTGAAACTTTAAAGCAAATGCACACAACACAGGAGCAAGGACGATTAATATAGCGATTCCTATTAGAGTCCCGACGAATGAGAATACAACGCCAGTCCCTAAAGCACGCCCGGCTTGGCCTTTATTAGCCATTGGCTTCCCGTCAAAACACGTAGCAACTGACGAGGGAGTCCCGGGAATGTTCAACAATATAGCCGAAATCAAGCCGCCCGAAATTCCGCCGATATACAGGGCCATTAACATAGCGATTCCCTGTGATGCCGACATTGAATAAGTAACGGGTAAAAACATTACTATTGCCATAGTCGCAGTGAGTCCGGGAATTGCTCCGAAAATTATTCCGACGGCGACTCCGATTGCTATCCATAAAATTGTAAGAGGCTGACAGACCGCTAAAATTCCTTCAAGTATCATGATTCGCAAGCCCCCTTATAATCCAAATCCGAAAATACCGACCGGCAATAATACATTTAACATGACTCTGAAAATATAGAATAACAAGAATCCCGTTATAATTGCCGTGATTAAGGCAGGAACGAAATTTTTAGCCCACTTTTCGACCGGAGTCAATATCAAAATCTGCACAAATGTATATATACAAGTAGTTATTACAAAGCCGATTGACTCCATAAAGCCGACATATAAGGCAAGTGCAATAAAGCTAAATATTACCTCGCGTTTCTCCCAGAGTGCCGCAAATAATGACTCGCCTTCAGGAAGTGCATTTAACGCTTTGAGCCTTCTATACTTGAGAATCCCCCTGATTATGAGCCACACACTTAATGCAAGCATAGACCCGCCCCAGAGCCAAGGAATAAAATGATTCGTCAAAGGAGTCGCACCTAAACTCTTAAAGACTCGAATTCCCGAAATTTTTGACATGTAAAATATTGCGAATACAGCTAAAACTATTCCGGGGATAATATCCAGTTTATATTGTTTATCCTTTTTCATAGCTTGGCCTCCGGTCTGCCCTGCCATTTTTCGTGATTGTAGACGCTTTTATCAGCAACAAACGGCCATTTATTACCCTTCAGAATCTCAACACAGCCCCTAACACACATTAAAGCCATTTTTATAACGGCCTCGCGAGTCTGGGCTGCTGAATGAGGACTCACAATTAAATTTTTGCAGTGTAATAACGGGTAATCGGGCTTAATAGGTTCTGCACAAAAAACGTCTGTAGCTGCTCCGGCGATCTCGTTATTATTCAAAGCGTTAATTAAATCTGTCTCGTTAATGATCCCCCCGCGGCTGCAATTTATGATTATTGCTGTATTCTTCATTTCGGCGAAATTTTTTGCGCTAATCATGTCGCGAGTCTCATCTGTCAAAGGCACATGAATCGTAATAATATCTGAATCGCGTAATAAAGCCTCATAATCAGCGTAATATTTTGCTCCGAGCGACTCTATTTTTTCTTGACTCAAAAATGGATCATAGCCGGCGATTTTCATTCCTAAAGCCTGACAGATTTTAGCAGCTTCACGGCCGATTGCTCCGAGTCCTATAACTCCAACGGTTTTGCCCTCAAGCTCAAAAGTTTTCTTTGCGCCTCGAATCTCCCAGTTACCTTTGCGAGTTTCAGAATCTGACTCAAGCAAATTTTTAGACAGCGCGAACATCATAGCAACGGCGTGCTCTGCTACACTGCGATTATTTGCGCCGGGAGTAATTACAACGGGGATTCCTTTTTCTGCTGCTTTCTTAACGTCAATTGCGTCATAACCGACTCCAGTTTTGCCAATGACTTTAAGATTTGGGCTGTTCTCGATTGCGTGAGAATCACAACTTGCGACTCTAACTATTAATGCATCAGCGTCCGCCATCTTGTCGAGATAATTATTTGGATCCGGATTATCAGCCGAGTAAATTTCAGTGAAGAGTCCGGATTCCTCAAGTGCTTTAATTCCTTCAGGGCAGACTGATTGAGTCATAACTATTTTCAATTTTATTTGCTCCCTCCGGCGAGTCTGATTCCGTAGTCCATTGCATTAACGAGACTCAAAGCATTAGCTCCGCCGTCTCCTGCATGGCCGAATCCTGTCCCGTGATCAACACTTGCGCGAATAATCGGGAGTCCGAGTGTTACATTTATCCCGGCAACTGCTTCCCAGTGATGTTCATTCTTGTTATAGACAAAGCCTTTAACTTTCAGGGGGATATGACCTTGATCGTGATACATGACGACTACAATATCGTACCAGCCGCCGAGTGCCTTGCTGAAAACAGTATCAGGGGGAGTCGGTTTCTTTTCGGGAATATTAACGCCCTCGCTCATTGCCTGATCTATAGCGGGTTGGATCTCGTCAATTTCTTCACGGCCGAACATTCCATCTTCTCCGCAATGTGGATTAAGCCCGGCGACTCCGATTTTAGGATTATCGATTCCGATTGCCTTCATTGCGTTATTTGCGAGCCTGATACAATCTAAGACTCTTTCTTTCTTGACTCTGTCGCAGGCCTCTCTTAATGAAACGTGAGTCGAGACGTGAATAACTCTCAAATCTTCATGAGCTAACATCATCGCGTATTTTTTCGTCTTAGTCTCATCGGCGTAAATTTCTGTATGACCTGAATAATGATGCCCGGCCATGTTAATAGCTTCTTTGCTTAGTGCGTTAGTAATAGTAGCGTCGACTTCTTTATTTAGTGCCATGTGAATAACTTTCACGACATACTGATAAGCAGCCTCACCGCCTAATTTTGTAGCACCGACTCCGAACGGCTTGGGATTATTGCAGTCTCCGGGAATATCAGAAGGCTTAATTATTCCCATGTCATAAACGTCAATAGTCCCGAACTCAAATTTTGCGTCCTTAACATCTTTAACGGGATTAATTTTAACGTCAATATTTGAAACTTTCTTAGCGACTTTTGCGGCGTATTCCATGCTTGAGACATCACCGACAACAAGGGGCTTGCAGCGGTCATATACGGATTTATCGGCAAGTGCTTTTACTGTGATTTCCGGCCCATTTCCGAACGGGTCGCCCATGCTGATTCCTAAAATTGGTCGTGTCATGATAAAAATTTTCTCCTTCTCACAAAAAAATTAGTGCAGTCCGTTAGCTTTGCAGGTCTCAAGAGTCTTCTTTAGTGCGTCCATACCTTCAGGAGTTATCTTGCTGAATGGTCTTCTGCACGGGCCGACGGGATTCCCTAATAAACCTGCGGCGAGTTTTACAAGTGTATTCGGGTTGCCATATTTGAAACAATTGCGGAAGATTCTTATACTGTCCTGAACTTTTTTCGCGCGTTCCATGTCGCCGGCCTCAAAAGCCTCATAAATTTCTACCATTGTGCGGGGGAAGACATTTGCACAGCCTGCGATTCCTCCCTTACCTCCGAACACTAAAGCCGGGAGAATAAGCGAGTCATTTCCTGACAAAACACTGAAATCTTTGCCGATATTGCTTGTAAGCTCGATATATTGTTTCATGTTGTCAAAATTTCCGCTTGAATCTTTCGCACCTAAAATATTAGGGACATCTTTAGCGAGTCTTGCTACTGTTGCGGGTGCTAAGGCGTTGCCAGTTCGTGCAGGAATGTTATAGAGAACTACGGGGATTTTCACGGACTCTGCGACTGCTTTAAAATGGTCGTAAAGCTCATCCTGTGAGGCTGCGGCAAAATAAGGGACGATTACAGATAATACATCTGCGCCGATCTCTTCAGCTTCTTTGCTAAGTGTAATAGTTTCTTTCGTGGTCGGGCAGCCTGTACCGGCATAAACGGGGACTCTCTTCTTGGCCTCGTCAACTACATTTTTTAATATCTCAACTTTTTCCTTATGACTGAGCGCGTATGCTTCTCCGTTAGTTCCGAGCGCAAAAACTCCGCTGACTTTAGCGTCTATCATTCTGTTAATTTGATTGCGTAATTCACCGTAATTAATGCTCTCGTCTTCATTCATGGGCGTTAAAATGGGCGGGATAATTCCTTTAATGAGCGTCATAATAAAATCTTCCTCCTAATAAATAATTACATAATTTCAAGATAAATTTTCCTTGCGTCTTCGGGAGTAACTTTTTTGCGGTTATTGACGAGTAGACGCGTTACTTGCATACCGGACTCTACAAGTGAGTCTAAATCGCTTTCAGGGACTCCGAACTCCTTTAAACTCTTGGGAATGTCCAAATGCTTTACTATTTCGTCAAGTTTTGCGATAACGGCCTGACTCTTTGACTCTTCTGTTGATTTATCGCCTTTAATGCACCTGTTATAGACTTTAGCAAACAAGCTCCGGCACTCGGACTCGTTGAATTTCATAACGGGAACTAATAAAATCGCGTTTGATACACCGTGAGCAATATGATATTTGCCGCCTAATGGATAACTAAGAGCGTGAACTGCTGTAGTTCCTGATGCTGTAATAGCGACTCCGCCGTAAAAGCTCCCTATTTGCATATTTAATTTTGCTTGCATAGCTTCGGGATCATCACAGGCCGATATAATACTATTAAGAATTAAATCAAGTCCTTCAAGCGCAAAAGTATCACTAAAGGGGTTAGCTTTGTTACTCGTGAAGCATTCTATACAGTGTGCGAGTGCGTCAATTCCTGTAGCTGCTGCAATTTTACGAGGCAATTTTTTTATCATTACAGCGTCAAGAATTACATAATCTGAAATCATAGCATTATTTACGATTCCGACTTTGAGCTGCTTTTCGGGAACTGCGACAATTGCATTAGGTGTAGCCTCGCTGCCTGTTCCTGCTGTTGTAGGAATGACAAGAGTCTTGATATATTTTCGTGCTCGTGAAGGGTGTACTGGTCAAGTATTTTTGTAACACCTGCGGCTAATTTTTCCCCGTGCTTCAAACGGTGTCTTTTGGTTGTTGTATGTATGAGGACGAACATGATTGTAATGTACATACGCAAACTCTTCTACTGCTTGATAAAGAC
>JAFSWW010000137.1 GCA_017444345.1 Synergistaceae bacterium
ACTTTATTTATATTTATATGGGAGGTCTTAATCATGAAAAAATTTTTTCTCGCGCTGTTGATTTTCATTATGATTTCTGCTCCGGTTATGGCAATGACTCCTGAACAAGAAAAAGAGTGTAAATTTATAATTCATACTGCTGCGGTTCTTGCATCAGGGTCGGCGGCTGCTATGGCTCAAGCTCCGGGAGCTGATAATACTGCACTTGCTGTAATTGTCGGCGGAATGGTCTGGGAACTTGCAGAAGTATTTGACATAAGAATTAGCGAGGCAAAGGCAGAAATAGGAATAATTATATTAAAACATTTTGCAGGAACAATAGCAGCTCGAATCGCGTCAGAATGGATATTAGGCTGGATTCCATTTTTAGGAAATACTGTAAACGCTGCGACAATGGCCGCCCTAGTTGAATATATCGGCTGGACAACAGCGGAAAATTTTGATCAATACGGCTCAGGCTGGTATAACAAGTAAAAATATATTCCCCCCTCGCGCTAAAAAGGGGGATTGATTTATTTATTCTGATGTGATGAGAAATTCTCCCGTTCCATTCAACGTAAAAGACTCTTCACAATTTGCAGGAATAAAAATATTACTTCCTTGTTTGAGTTCGCATTCAAAATCGCCGCATTCAAATTTTGCCCGGCCTGACACGCATAATATAAATTTAAAGCAATTATTTATTTGCCCGTGATAAATTTCTTGCAAGTAGACTCGTTCGACTCTAAAATTTTCGCAGTCAACTAAAATATTTTCAGATTTTCCGGGCGGTTCGGGGTTAATCGGCTCTAAATTTGCAACGTCTAAGGCTTTATTTACGTGTAATTCGCGCAGATTCCCGTCTGAGTCCCTCCTGCCAAAGTCATAGACTCTGTATGTAATATTAGAATTCTGCTGAACTTCAACGAGTAAATTTCCTGCTCCTATTTCGTGAACAGTCCCGGCCGGTATAAAAAAAGTATCTCCCTTTTTGACGTGAAATTTTTGCAGCAATTCGGGCAATGTATTATTTATTATCGCGTTATTGAATTCTTCACGAGTAACTTTTTTCTTGAATCCTAAATAAATATAAGAATCATTTAAGCAGTCAAGAGCGTACCACATTTCAATTTTTCCGGGGCTGTTTTCATGTTTGAGCGCGTAATTATCATCAGGGTGAACTTGTATAGATAGTGCCTGCTTAGAGTCAATTAATTTTACCATTAACGGGAATCTTTGAGTCGGCTTAAATGAAGGCGAGACTATTTCAGGAAATTTTTTTATAGCACTTGAGAGAGTCAAACCTTTTAAATCACCGTCAAGAATTATATTATCTCCGTCCTTATGTGCTGCAAGTTCCCAGCTCTCAGCAAGCGGCAATTTTTCCGGAATTTTGTCCCAGTCTAATAATCTTGTCCCGCCCCATAAATAATTCTTGTATACTGGCTTTAATCTGAATGGCAGCATATTATAATCTCATTTGACCGTTTTCTATATAGACTCTAGGGACTCGCGCTGATGGGTCGCATAAAATCTCGTGAATTATAGTCCCTGAATTTTTCGCGGCAATCGTTACAAGTTCTTCATCGAATATAACAGCCTCGTCTCCTGCTTTAACATTATTTAAATCAGTAACGTCTATCATAGTCATATCCATACAGATCCGGCCTCTTACCGGGCATAAAGTATCATGAATCTTCACGGAAAAATTATTAGATAAAACTCTCGGCAATCCGTCAGCATATCCAATCGGAAGCACGGCAATAATCGAATCGCGTTCAAGTTTATAAGTGCGGCCGTAGCTTATAGTTGTGCCTTTGGGTAAATGACGGACGGCAGTAATTCGAGATTTCAGAGTCATAACCGGATGTAAATCAAGTTTGCTGTTTTCGTTGCCCGTATCTGTTGATTCATAACCGTATAAGACGAGCCCGAATCTTCCCATGTCAAAATGTGCATTAGAATAATTCAGGACTCCGACACTCGCTGCGGCATGTGATAATTTGAAAGTGAGTCCTTTTTTTGCGAGAGTCATTCTTGCATCGTGAAATTTTTCTATTTGTGAATTCGTAAAATTTGAATCTCCGTCGGCTGCTGCAAAATGAGTGAATATACCTTCATAATTTAGGCCGGGTAAATTGCATAATTCTTGAATTTCCTGCGCTGTATGTTCTTTATCTATATCATTATCGGGCCAGTAAAAACCGGTTCGGCTCATTCCTGTATCGATTTTGACGTGAATATTAATTTTTTTCTTGACTGATTGCAGGATTCGCGAGAGTTCCCGGCCGTTTGCTAGATCTCCTACAGCTTGAGAAATATTATAATCGCTCATGATTTCCGCAAATTCCGGCTGTGTCTGCCCAAGACATAATATAGGCAATGAGATATTATTTTTTCTGAGTTCGACTCCTTCTGGAATAGTAGCAACTGCCAGCCAGTCAGCCCCGCAAGACTGCAATTTTTTCGCCGTCTCAATCATCCCGTGCCCGTAAGCGTTCGCCTTGCAGACTCCGAGAAATTTTGCGTTATCGTTCAGGCATTCACGCAGGATTTTAATATTGTGCACAAGTTCGTCTAAATTTATTTCTGCCCAAGTCCGTGAAGTAGCTGTCTCTAAATTATTCATGCCAAGAAAACCCCTTTTTTAAAAATTATTATACAGCACATCGCAAATCATGAGTCAAAATCACACAGGGGGACGCACGTAAAATATTATTTCGTGAAAAATTTATGTTATCGCAAAAAATTTTAACGCACGAAATTTTTATAACGAGGCACGAGGCAAACTCACGCAGGAGTCTCACGTAAAAATTATTTCATAAAAAATTTTATGTTATCGCAAAAATATATTTCTATAACGAGGCAACATAACGCGGGCGTCTTATGTAAAATATTTCTCATGAAAAATTTATGTCATCGCAAGAAAATTCGTGCTCAAAAATTGCATTTATACAAAAAATTTTATCTCTGTGAGTTCTTGCTATTACTTGAAAATTTTAATGTTTTTGTAGCTGTAAATGTAGCTGTAAAATTTGCATCCTTTGAAGTATAAAATTTATCTTGAGAGTATTATATCTCACAACACAAAATAATAATTTTTCAGCGAATCGACTGCACCCTATACGCGCATAACGAGATAATAAAATTTCATGATATAAACTTGAAAGGCTGATAATATTTCATGACAAGTAATAAATTTATCGCTGTATTTATCGGCAAAATGGGCGGGGACTTTTTCAGGCAGCTGCAAAAATATAATCTTGAAAATATTAATTATCTAGCTATAGATTTCGATCAAGAAAAAAATTTTAACGCTGATATAAATATTATAAGAATTTCGCCGGACTCTAAACCTGAAGACTACACGCAGCAATTAACAAATTATCTCGCTGGGAATTCTATATTATTTCTGTTCACAAGCACTGAGAATCTTTGTGAAATGTTATTAGGCCTGACTGTCTCGACTCTTGCTCGTAAAATGGGAATATTAAATATTGCTGCTGTGCTATCATATATGGCCTATGACGATGAAGAAAGCGCGGAAAAAGTCAAAAAATTTAAATCTATTACGGACGCGTTTATTTTATTGAGTTATTCTGAGAGTGAAGAGGGCGATTACAACGGGCTATTTTATGAGGGACTTTGCGATAGAATTTGCCGGGGTGTTCAGGGAATTAATTATTTATTTACTAAGCCGGGATTAATGCCGATTAAGTTCAACAAGTTAAAAAATTTTCTCTCTGAAATAGGCGCAGTAGAGTTTAGTACTTCACAAGGCGAGGGCGTAAAATCTATAGCATTAACTACGCTCAGGGCAATAGACTCAATCAGGGGCTATGAATATAAAAAAGTCTCAATAAATATAATTCCTGCGCTTGAATATTTTTACGATGCCGGGGCGATTTTGCGATATAGTTTCAGCGAGGCAGCAAGAGTCTTGATAATAATAGCAACGGGCAAAAATTTCACTTTAAAGAATTTATACAGGGCTGTGCAGATTGTAAAGAGCAGGGCAAACCCTAAAAAATGCAACTCTGCGCTAAAAATTTTATGGAGTCATGTTTTCGACGAGACATTAAAAGATTCAGAAGTCCGAGTTACGTTAATATCTTCATTCGGATTTGAGGCTCCGTCGGGGATTTATTACGAGACTTATGAGTATATGTTCAGGAATGAATCGCCCGATAAAATTTGCAATTTTTTCAAGAAAGATTTAATCTCGATTAATGACAAAGATAAGGCGTTCGGGATAAGATTTATAGAGGCTGTTGTGCGTTACGGGACGGCTGAATTATTAAATTTTTGCTTTGACAGGGGCTTAGATTATGACTCAGGCGGCATAAAAAATTTTGTTGACGATAATGACATAAGACTTGTAACTCCCTTTGAATCTTTAGAGTCTGCTATTGAATATAATAATCTCGACACGTTAAAAGTATTGCTTGAACACGGCATTATTTACGACAAGCACAGCGGGAGAACTGCTTTAATTATTGCGGCTCATCAAGAAAAATTTTATATAGCAAAATATTTAATAGATCATGGCTTTAACTTGAATGCTCGCGATAATGACGGCAGGACAGCTTTAATCTGGGCAGCGGGGCGGGTTAATTTAAAGATTACTCGTGAATTAGTGCGTGCAGGTGCTGATGTAAATATTCAAGACGACGAAGGCAACACGGCATTAACGGCAATCGGGGCGAATTACTGGCGCAAAGATAACGAGTCAGCCTCAAAAAAAGGCCTAGAAATTGCTAAACTCTTAATCAATAACGGCGCGGACGTGAATATTTTAAATCTTAAGGGAGAAAACGCGCTTATATGCTTGCTTGAAAGTTTTTTATATAATAAAAACGTGAACGGCGAAATTATAAATTTTTTAGTCGACTCGGGAATAAATATTAATCATGTCTCAAATAACGGAGACAGCGCGCTCTCTCTAGCAATAGAAAATCATTTGCCGGTTGTAACTGTTTTGCTGAGTGCCGGGGCTGATTTTAAAACTTTAACATTGAGGGATTCGACGTTATTTATATGAAATCATAGCTCTCTGTAATTATTAAGATTCGTTATAACGCGTTAAAGAATGGCAGTGCTGAAGAAAAACATAGAAAAATTTATTATTGACATGAGATTCAAAAATTGCCCTCGATGAGAGATTATCAAGGGCATTAAATTTTTTCATGTTATGAGAGTCTAAGCTCTTTTCTCATTTCGTCAAAAACTTTCTGAATCTTTGAGATTTGCTCTCTATAATTCTTTTCGTTGTATTCAAGATAGCCGACAGTCATATAATTTCCGAGTCTGAATACTTTTTTCATAAAGCCGTCAATACGTGAAGAAAAATAATTAAATATTTCCCAGCGCGCATCTTGTATCTTTTGAGCGTCAAAATTTTCTATAGGGTCAGCACATATCTTGACAGCAATAATATTATTCTCAATTTGCATATAAATAGAATCAAAAATAGTGCCGGACGGGTCTATATCATTGCAGAAATCCCAGCTAAATCCCCAAAAACCTCCGCTATAATTATTGACATAGTAGAAATTTCTATCTTGCGGTAAAATTTTTTCATTCTTCAGTGAAGTAAAAAATTTCTTGTAGGCCTCGCTGCTCCATTCGCTGATAGGATATTTATCAAATTGTGCGAACTGGTCGATGTATTCGAGATAGTCAACGTAATAATTAAATATATCGCTGCTGCTCGTTGACTTATAGGGGCGCATTATTTGCAATAATTTTTCACGGTTAAATTCGTAATCTACATATTGTTCGGGCTGCGGCTGATCATAAATTTTATAGAGAACGCAAATTATTTTTTCAGGGTCAATATCTGCATTAACAAGTTTCTGTTTATAACCCGGAATTTGTCCCTCGTAGGTATCATTGTAAACTTTATCCTCGATAATCACATAATTATCGCCTACAGTAAGCAGGACATCAATATTGTATGATTGACGCTCTATACAAGAAATTTCTTTTGCAGTCTCAAGGCCGGGTATTTTATGAAGCAAATCGAGAGCACAAGACTCTAATGCCGGATTTTTGCCGTGATTTTCCTTCAGTGCAAATGACATCAGCCAGCAAATAAAAGCATCTTGGGAAAGTTCTTTTGTAGCATACTTAAATAAATTAGTGCTGTCCATTAATTTATAACCTCCGATAAAAATTTTAATTCATTGTAACATTTACTTAGGGGGGGGGGGGTAGCTAAATATTACTTAATATTCCCTCCGCAAAATCCCTAACTAAATTTTTCAGCTCGTCAGGCTCAATCACTTGAATATGAGGCGCGCCTGACATAACCCACCTTGCGACTTCATAAAGACTCGGTACTTCAGCTGTTAATATAACACCTCCTTCCGGGCATTCCTGAATTTTTTGTGTAGGATGCCATTGTATTTCTCTGAAAGAATCTGCTAACGGCTCAGTAATTCGCACTCTTATAAAATTTTTCTCGAATCCCGGTATAACATGCCACGCTGATAATATATAATTTTCAGTGAAGCCCGCTGTATCAGGTAAAATATATTTCTCGCTTGAAAATTTTGCGCGAATAATTCTACTTACTCTGTGAACGCCTAAATTTTTATATTTATGATTGTATGAAGCCATATACCACGCATTACCGCGAAAATAGAAATCATAAGGCGATAGAGTCCATTTTTTAGGCTCTTTTCCGGGTGCTGAGTAAATAATATCGATTGCTTTCTTATTATATTTGGCCTCGACTAAAATATTAAATATTTCTGGATTTATCTTTGCGGCCGGAGTAGACATCATTGTTAATTTTACGATTTCAGATCCGAGCGAGATAATTTCTTCAGGGATATAATTATTAAACTTTGCCCAGAGACTTTTTGCGGAGTCCTCCAAGTGCGGCAAAAAATGGGCAGCCATACTCAAACCCGCAGTAAGTGCAGTGATTTCCTGTTTAGTAATCTTCAAGTTTAAATAAAATGTTCCCGCACTCTCCATAAAGTATAATTTTTCGTGGGGGTCATATTTTATATTTGCTCCGTAAATCCCCCGCAAATAACATAAATCATTCTGAAAAGTGCGGTTGCTTTTATATTCACCGACCGCAAAAATTTCATCGTGTGAGGCCTTAGCTCTTGACTGCAAGAAAGCCATAATACGCGATAATCTGTCATGACGTATTGAAGTCATATCTTTCGGCATAAATTAATACCTCCTTATGATCCCGCCGCACATCGGACAAAAATTTATCACTCTTGAATCTAAATTTTCAGGAATATTTATATTTGTCTTGTCTGCTCCTGAATCTAATAAAATTTTTACAGCGTCCATATTATTAAATTTGCAGGCGACACTAAGTGCTGACTCTCCGTTTTTGCGTCTTGCGTTAATGTCCGCTCCTGAGTCAATTAGATTTAATATTATTTCGCTGTTATTATGAACGCAATTTTTTGCGGCAATCATCAGGGGAGTTACTCCGCCTTTGTAGATTTCGTTAATATTTGCGCCCGCGTTTATAAGCTCGTAAAGAGTGTTAGAATCCTTCCCGTGATAATAGCACCTCAAGAAAATTTTTAGGACATTATGAAGACTCGCACCTTTTTGAAGCAAGTATCTGACAACTTTTGAATCATTGAAGACTGCGGCATAAATTAACGGTGTGAAGCCCTGATTATTCATGTAATTAATATCTGCTCCATTTTTGAGCGCGTAATCTATAAAATTCATATTCCCATGACAAGCAGCAAGAATCAGCTTAATATTTATATTTCCGGGCAATTTTTCGAGATCGTCCCACATTTTACGCAGCATAAACCGGCATAATGAATCACCGAAATCATTATCCCATTTAAATTCAATTTGAGAAAATTTTTGACGCAAGAAATTTTTAACTTCAGGACGTGAGAGAATTTGCAGAATGATTTTAATTTGCGTGATGTCGTCAAGTTTTATATAAATTCCTGACTCTAAATAATGCCCGATCCATGTATTAACAAGCCCCGAATAATCCGCTCCGTTATCAAGTAAAATAGCTATAATTTTTTCAGGCTCATAATAATCGGCGTAATTGTTTACTATAACGTTGAGAATATTTTTACAGGATTTAATATTAACTCCGGACGCTATAATTTTCTCAAATGCCCCCGGCGAATAAGCACAGCAAAGCAAATCTAAAATATTATCCGGCACTCTTTCACCGGTGTATGACGTTAAATTTATATTTGATTTACTGATTATATAAGTGAGTTCTCTATTATCAGGAGCAATTACGGGAATATCAAAGCCATTCTCACGCAAAAGTTTTAAAATTTTCGCCCCGTTGTCAAAATTTTTCTTTATCTCGTTATTATTTGACTCAGGGAATAAATTTATCCTAAATGCGAAATTTATAGATTGATCCCCTATGAAATCACTAATCATAAACGAATTAAGCAATCTCACTAATAAATCAAGATCATAATTAATTATTGCGTCATAAAATAATCTGCGTATATATTCGATTTTGTAAATATTATATGACTTGTTAATATATCTGAATTCATAGCATAATTTATTATATTCGTAAAGACTCGTATTATCATAAAATTTTGAGTCGGCTCCTGACTTTATCATTAACGGCAATACTTCACGATAAAAAATTTCTTGTTTTCTTGAATCATTATTTTGCAGATTCATTATTTCGAGAGCATCCCGCCCGTTATTATCTTGAGAGTTTATATCAATTCCCGAATCTATGAAAATTTTTACTATTTCAGGCCGGTAATATATACTTTTTGCTGCGTAAATAAAAGCATTCTTCCCTTCATTATTCTTCTTATTTAAGTCTGCTCCGTGTTCGATAAGCAATCTTAATTTTTCCGTGCATTCATTATCATTATTATAATCTATATACATCAGGGGCGTTCTGCCTTCATCGTCGCGTAAATTTACGTCAGCTCCGGAATCAACTAAAATTTTTACGTATTCAAGACTTGCTTTATTAACCGCAAACATTAAAATTGTCATTCCGCTTTGAGTGCAGGAATTCACGTTCCAGCCATATTTTATAAATGACCTGTATATTTCGGGCGAGGCTTTACGGGTAAAAAACGGCTGTATAAGATTCCCGCTTAAATTTATGCCGGCTTGGAAAATTATATCAAGAATTTCGAGAGTCTCGCGCTCATCGTGATGATTAATTAACTCGTCAAAAATATTTTCAGGGAAGACTCCATTTTCTTGAAGTTCCCGCGGGTTATGGCCGTTATTTATGAAAAATTTTACTAATTCGGGAGTGCTGTACATTATGCAGGAAGCAAAAAGATTTTTATATGATCCCATTTTTACGATTTGCAAATCACTAAGACCGTTTATAATTAAATTTTTCAGGATTCCCGGGCGTTCGTGATTAAATAATTCGTGATAATTTTTATAGCCGCCGTCATTCATGCCTATAATAAAATTTATAGTGATAGAATCGCTCATATTTTCGTCGAGAGAATGACCCCATATTAATAACGAGTCAGGAGAAATCAACGACTCAAAAATTTTAGCAAAGTCTGATAATTCGCCCAGTG
>JAFSWW010000138.1 GCA_017444345.1 Synergistaceae bacterium
AATTAAATTTATAATATCTATCAAAGCAGCATAATTTATAAACGGGATATTAATAAAAACTTGCAGTAAATTCGCCGCAATTCCCAGAGCAGCAAGCCCGGCCGCTATAAAATTTAAGTGAGTCATCCGCGCAAAATCTCTCCTTATAATATTACATGAATAATAACAGATTATAAGAGACCGCGCAAAAATTTATGTGAGATTCCGAGCTTCTTTGCTTTTCACGCTAAATTTATGCAATAACTTTAATGCTTCAAGAGGCGTTATATTATTTATGTCCAGATCTGCGAGTTCTTCAATAATTGCGTCACTCTCAGGCGATAATAACATAATTTGACGCTTTAAAGCATTTTGAGGCAAGGGAGCGGGGATTTTTTCAGGTTGTAATTCGAGTCCTTCACGCTCAAAAATTTCCAGTAATTCAAATGCTCGTCTCAATACTATATTCGGCAGACCTGCGAGTCTTGCTACCTCAATCCCATATGAACGCGACGCCGGGCCGGGTATGATCTCATGCAAAAATAAAATTCCTTCTGAGCCTTCACTAACTGCCATGCTGTAATTTTTCACGCCTTCAAGTTTTGACTCTAAACAAGTTAATTCATGACAATGAGTCGCAAATAAGACTCTTGCACGAGATTCAACCGCCAAATATTCAAGCACTGCCCAAGCTATGCTCATTCCGTCCCATGTCGCTGTGCCTCGTCCTACCTCGTCAAGAATTATCAAGCTCCTGTCAGTCAAATTATTTAATATATTAGCAGTCTCTAACATCTCAATCATAAATGTAGAATTGCCGCGAACTAAATCATCACGCGCACCGATTCGGGTGAAAACTCTATCAACGAGTCCAAATCTAGCAGACTCAGCGGGAATCCATAAACCTGCCTGCGACATAATAGACAATAAAGCAGTCATTCTAAGCCACGTAGATTTTCCGGCCATGTTAGGCCCAGTGAGAATTATTACACGAGAGTCCCCGCCTAAATTTACATCATTGGGAACAAAACCCGACGCGCGTAATTCATACTCTAAAACGGGATGACGGCCTGATTTTATCTCGATTATATCCGAATTATCTACAACGGGACAAATATAATTCCTTTCACGAGCAAGCCCCGCAAATGACGCAGCACAATCAAGCAGACCCAGTAAACGCCCAGTCAGCTGCAAATTTTGACTATATGAAATTATATGATTTATTATTTCGTTATAAAGTTTAGACTCAATCCTTGAAATTTCCGACTCGCTTGCATTCATGTTTGACTCAAAATTTTTGAGTTCAGGAGTTACAAATCTTCTCGCATTCACAAGAGTCTGAGTCTGCTTAAAATATTCCGGCTGAATTGTGAGTCCTCCCTTACCAGATTCAAGATAATAGCCGAATGCATTATTATAGCCAGCTTTCAATTTCGGGGTCGCTGTTGCCTGACGTTCTTTATCGAGATATTCATTTAGCCATTTTTCGCCCTGTGTTGAGATCTCGCGCCACTTGTCAAGCTCTTCATTGAATCCGGACTTGATAACGGCCTTAGTTCCCAGTATTCGCGGCAAATCTTCTTCTAGTGAGTCATTCAAGTAATTTTGCAGGTCGCTCAAATCGGGAATATTTTCCTGCAAACTCTTTAACGGCTCGGCAAGTTCAATAGCTTTTATATCGGGAATGATTCTCAAAGTATCACGAATTGCGGCCAAGTCTAAAGGATTCGCCGTTCCCAGTGCTATACGTGATAATGAACGCTCAATGTCGCGAGTTCCCGCTAACATGTCAAGAATTCGGGAAGATTCAAGCGGTGAGTCGACAAAAATTTTTATTGATTCCTGCCTGCGTTTGATTGCGTTGATGTCCATTAAAGGCCGTAAAAGCCAGCTTCTAAGAGTCCGCCTTCCCATAGGAGTCCGGCATTTGTCGAGACTCGTTAATAATGACACGCTGCCGACTGAGCAGACTTCAGGGATTAATTCAAGATTTCTTTGTGCGCTTGAGTCAAGACTCATTCTTTCACGAACTAACAACGGCGAAATTTAGAACTTGATTCAGCGTGCTGAATTGAGTCGCCGATAAATAATCAAGTGCTGCCCATGCCGGACCGACGCATAAATCGGACTCATTTATTCCGAATCCCTCAAGCCGTGAAGTATGTAAAATATTTTTGAGCCTTCCCGCTGCATTCTCGATTTTAAAATTTTCATATGAGACTGGCAATAAATTATAATCTCTCAAGAATTCAGGCAAATTTTTTATATTAGACGGGTAAAGAATTTCACCGGGTGCAAATGCTGATATAACGGCTGCTGCGTCGCGTTCGTTGAGTGTGCCCGCCTCGAGTCTTCCTGTATTAACTGCTAACAATGCAAGAGCGATTTTATTTTTTGCGGGATATACTGCGGCCAAGTGTCCGGATTCGCTTGTAAATTCTTCTTCAGGAACATAAGTTCCGGGCGTTACGACTCTAATAATTTTGCGTTCGACGATTGCCCCCGTTTTAGGTTCTCCGATCTGCTCACAGATTGCGGCCCTGTAACCGGCTTTTATGAGTCGTCCCAGATAAGAATTTAAAGCATGATGAGGAATCCCAGCCATAGGAATTTTTTTTTGCGAGTCCCTTGCAGTCAGTGCTATATCAAGTACTGATGCTGCTTTTCTTGCGTCGTCAAAAAATAGTTCGTAGAAATCTCCCATGCGAAATAATAATAATGCGTCGGGATATTCTTTCTTGAAAGTTTTATATTGCTCCAGCCACGGAGTCATTTTCACATCAGGCGGTATTATGTCAGTCATTAAAAAATTTTGCCCTCTAGTTAAATATTAAGAGTCATTATAACATTTTTGCGGCGTGGAATCTCGTTCTAGGGCGGGCGGGTGGGAGGAATCAGGCACGCGCGGGGGACTCACTTATACAAAGTGTGTGAAGAAATTTGCAAATGAACTATAAAATTTTCCAGCTGTCAGAGTCCGATAAATTTTCAAGCGAGTGAATAATCTTCCCGTATAAATCCGGTATATTTTCGCGTAAACCTGCAATAAATTCGCGCATTCTTTGCCTTTGAGTATGACCAGCGAACGGGCAGGAACTGGGAATAATGGGAAGTTCGAGTCTCTTTGCCTCGTCAATAATTGCTGATTCACTCGATAAAATTAGCGGCCTTATAACAGTTATATTTGTGCGTGACATGTGAGCAGTGGGCATAAAACTTTTAGCGCGTCCCGTGTGAAATAGATTCAAGAAAAAAGTTTCTACAGCGTCATCTAAGCTATGACCGAGTGCTAATTTATTAAATTTATTCTCTGCTGCCCATGAGCTTAATATCCCCCGTCTCATATTTGCGCAGAATGAACACGGCGATTTTTCTTGTCTAGCATTAATTATTTCGATTATGGGCTGATTTATGACTTCATAATTTATTTTGTTGTAATCGCAATAATCCTGCAATATATTTGTGTTCATGCCTGTTAATTGCACTGTGAGGGCTGCTAAATTAAATTTAACGGGGCTGCGTTTCGAGAATTCATTTAATGCGTGTAAAAGTATTAAGCTGTCTTTGCCGCCTGATAAGCCGACTAAAACATTATCGCCGTCTTGAATCATTTGCCAGTTTGCAAGAGCTTGGCCTATTTTGCGTCTTAGTGATTTAGATATAGATAAATTCCAGCTGCAATAAAACATTTTTTGCTATATATAATAAATAAAATTAAGAAAGCAAGAACTTGCAAGAATTCTCACTTTCTTTTACGCAACATACCCTAAATTATAAATTAGAAATTTACTTCTGTATCATAATAACAGCATTTCAATAATTTTTCCATCTCATCAACTGAAGGCTGTCTAGGATTTGACCCCGTACAAGCGTCCGCAATCGCATTTACTGCAATATCGTGTAATCTCTCAAGGAATATTTTTTCAGGGACGAATCCGTTTTCTGTCGGGTAACTGTCCGCGCCGTAATTCTTTATGCAATGAGGTATATTTAAATCGTCATTCATTTTGCGGAGAAATTTAATTAATGCTGCAACTTTCTCATTATCTGACGCGCCTTTATCAGCGATTCCCATATAGTCAACTATAACGCCGTAACGTTTTTTAGCTGTCTCGTCTTTGGCATTAAAAGCTATAACTTTCGGGAGATACATTGCATTAGCCGCACCGTGTATAATATGTGCCCCGCAATCCGCGAAAACTGCCCCGGTTTTATGTGCCATTGAGTGAACTATACCGAGTAAAGCATTAGAGAAAGCCATACCGGCCAAGCACTGGGCATTATGCATATTGCCGCGCGCTTTCATGTCGCCATTATAAGACGGGACTAAATCATTCATGATCATTTCTATAGCGTGAATAGCTAACGGATCAGTATAATCACAGTGAGCAGTCGAAACATAAGCCTCAACCGCATGAGTCATCGCGTCCATTCCTGTATGAGCGACTAACTTTTTCGGCATTGTCTCGGCAAGTTCAGGGTCAACTATTGCTATATCCGGAGTGATTTCAAAGTCTGCTATGGGATATTTAATCCCCTTTTTATAGTCCGTGATAATTGAGAATGCTGTAACTTCCGTTGCTGTTCCTGAAGTTGAAGACACAGCACAAAAATGGGCTTTCTTGCGTAATTCAGGAATCCCGAAAATTTTGCACATATCTTCAAACGTGCAGTCGGGATATTCGTATTTAATCCACATTACTTTTGCTGCGTCAATGGGAGAACCGCCGCCGATTGCAACAATCCAGTCAGGGCCGAACTCTAACATTTTTTGCGCGCCGCTCATGACTGTATCAACGGAAGGATCCGACTCGATTCCGTCAATAATTCTTACTTCCATTCCGGCAGCTTTGAGATATGACTCTGCTTTGTCGAGAAATCCGAATTTTTTCATTGAGCCGCCGCCCACGCAAATAACGGCCTTCTTACCCTTCAAATTTTTGAGTGCTTCAAGTGCGCCCTTCCCGTGAAAGACATCACTAGGTAATGTAAATCTCATCATGATAAAATTTGTCGAATCCTTTCATTTAATGATTAGACTAATTATAACGCAAATAATTATTTATAGATTAGCTTTGATTTTTGCGATAATATTATTATATTCCTGTTCTGATAAAAATTTTTTCTTAGGGTTCATCTCGAAAACTCCGCCCCACTCAAATTCATTCTTATATTTCGGGACAATGTGAAAATGTAAGTGGCAGCCCGTATCACCATATGCGCCGTAATTAATTTTGTCGGGATTAAATGCCGCGTGAATAGCCCTCGCAGCCCTGTTGACATCACTAAAAAATGCGTTTCTCTCTTCGTCTGAAATATTTACGATCTCGCTGACATGATCTTTATACGCAACAATACAGCGTCCGGGGTGGCTCTGTTCCTTGAATAAAATTAGAGAACTCACGCTCAAATCACAAATATAAATCCCGAATTGTTCGAGAAGTTCGCCCCTCATGCAATAACCGCAAGAATTATCTTTCTGAATACTGCTCATGATAAAATATGCCTCCTGAATAAAATATTTATGGATTTATTAAAGATTATTACTTTACGCCGGAAAATGCAATAAATTTATTTATTTCTCCCAGTAATCTAACGGCATATCTATTAAAATTTGCTTGGCACTTCTCCATTCAGGGTAATATTTATCTAATAAACTTCTGAATTTGTGCGTGTGATTGCGTTCAATTAAGTGTATAAATTCATGAGTCATAACATATTCTAGGCACTCAAGCGGCTTTTTGACGAGCTGAAGATTTATTAATATACTTTTTTTAGCGATATTACACGAACCCCAGCGAGTTTTCATGTTTCTAATTTTGCAGGCGTTTATGTGAAGATTCATTTTATTTTCACAGCGTTTTATGATTACCGGTAAAATCTGCTTTAACTCGGCGCGATACCATTCTGTTAATAATTTCTTGCGTCTCTCGTAACTTGTCCCGGCTGGAACTGTCATAATTATTTTATTCGGGACTCGTTCGATCTTGCTGTGTTTCTTGTCATGATAATTAATTTGCAGCATATAAGGCACTCCGTAATAATAACAGCTTTCACCTGAAATATATTCGCGCTTTGACTGCCTGAACTGATTACGCATACGGTCTTGAGCTTTGAGAATGTCGGGAATCTTGCGCAAAACAAAATTTTTTATGACTTCTCCCGGAGTCCTCGCAGGAACACTAACAACTATATCGCCATCAGGAGGCTTGACACGTATATATAAATTCTTTTGCCCTGAGCGTTTTATTATTTCTATATCGAGACCGCCAATTTTCATAAATTTTTTATTCATATTCTGATTGAGCCTTCACTATTTCAAAAATTTTGATTGACTCATTAACTGCGTTCTCCGGGGTCATGCCCGAATCCAGCAAAATATTATAAATATGTCCCTGAATCCTCCGGGCTATCGGCGGGTTTTGCTTGAAATCAGGCCTTATGCTTTGTCTTATTGCCTCGTCAAGTTTCAGAGTCAAATTTTCGTCCCCGTCTAAATAATCATAAATCGCCCGTCTTGCCGGACTCTCTCTTACTGAATCGGGATAAATTATATTATCTTCAGGGTGTAAAACTTTTCGCGCTATATCAACAAGTTCATTTAAATATTTTGCGTAGTCTATACTTTCATTTTTACGGCGGTTAATTAAGGCTTTCAACATTTCAGATAAATTATTATAATATTTCTCGTTCGTGTTGATTTTCTGGATTATCTCATAAAAAATATTATTCTCGATTATTTCGGGCTTGGCCTTGTCATCGCAGTTAAACCCGCGCAAAATCTCATCACGTGAAAATTTTTTACTGTCAACGAGCAATTTTACAAGGGACATATTATCAAGTTCGCTGATAACCTGCGACTCCTCCGCGTGAATATAAGTATCAAGTATATATCTCATGTCGGAGTCATAACCCTTCAAATCTATATAATCATGACTAGCTAATTTTATGAAATCTTTGACTCTGTTATACTCGCTGATTTCTTGCCTGAACTCGTTTACTTGCGATTCAGTATAATTATAGTGAGATACTAATCTATCACAGCAATCAGAAAATGAACGGGCCGCCGAACTTGTGAGAGTGTATAAATTCTCGCGCTCTAACTGTTTATCTTGACCGCAAAAATAATTTATATAGTCCGAGTCAGTCCGCGAGTCCTTAACGCCCGAAAATAATTCTTTCAAAGCCTGAAGACTCCCTAACATTTTAGATTTTGCCTCGTCATAACGACTCTTTAAGAATCCTTCTATATCGCTTTTATCATAATTATCAAATGCTCCCGAAGTGTAATCTTTAATGGCTGACTCTATATTCCTGAATAAATCCATATAGTCAATTATATAGCCGCATTCTTTCTCTTCGCCGTCAGTCCTGTTTACTCTGCAGATAGCTTGAAATAAATCGTGGTCTCTCATGCTCTTATCGATATATATATAAGTCGCGTGCGGTGCGTCAAATCCCGTCAATAATTTATCTACAACTATCAATAATTTCATTTGTCCGGGCGTGTCAGTAAATAATTTTTTTGCTGATTCCTCGTATTCTTTAGCACTCTTACCGTTTAGCATTCTCTTGTAAATTTTTGCCTTGTATAAATCTTCACTTGTGCCGGTGCGTAAATCTTTCTCTGAAGGCTCATAATATGACGTAACTATTGCGCATTTGGTAAAATTATTTGACTGGAAGATCTCCCAGTATTTGCAGGCCTCGTAAATGCTCCCGGCGACTAATAAGGCATTACCGGAATTATTAACGAGTCTCGGCTTGTTATTCATGTCAAATATAATATCTGCTGCAATTCTTTCGAGTCTTTCTTTCGAGCTGTATAATTTGCTTATAGTTGCCCAGCGGCGTTTGAGTTCATTTCTTGCGCGGTCTGATAATTGCTGAGTCTTAACGTCAAATAAAGCGTCTATTTTTGCCGGATCTGTCAAATATTGATTCACGTCTCTAGCTTCATATCTTAAATCAACTACAATTTTATCTCTTACTGCCTCGTCAAATTTATACGTGTGAATATACGGCCCGAAAATTTGCAAACTCGTGAGCTTGTCAGATTTCAACAACGGAGTCCCAGTAAACCCGATTAATACAGCATGAGGCATTAATTTTTTAACGGCTTGATGTAACTTCCCTGAATTTGTACGGTGGCACTCATCGATAAAGGCTATAATATGCCCCTTAGCACTGTAATTTTTCGGCAGATTATCAACGAGTTCACGAATATATAAATCAATATCCGCGCCCCCTTTGACGTTATGACCATATTTATGAATTAATGAGCATATTATTGAATCCTGATCACGATTCAGAATATCCCGTAAATCCCCGCCGCTCCTAGCACGTTTTATAGTTTTCTCGCCCGAATCGATAAATACGCCTTCAATTTGCGAGTCTAATTCGTCCCTGTCAGTGATTATTACGACTCGGCTGTTATCAATATTTTCGCGAATCCATTTCGCAAGCCATACCATTATTAAAGACTTCCCGGAGCCTTGAGTGTTCCAAATTATTCCGCCCTCGCCTTGTTTGATTCGTTCCTGAGCAGCTTTCACCGCAAAAAATTGATTATGACGCGCTATTTTCTTGACTCCCTTGTCAAATATCATGAAATTATGAATCAAACTCAAGAATCTATCATGTTGACATAAAGATATAATGCCGTCTCGTAAAATATTCTTTTCTTGTGACTGCAAAGCGCGAATCTTTTGAGATAGTGAATCTTTTGCGTTAATGTCTTCTTTCCATGTTAAATAAAATTTTTCCGGAGTCTCTATTACCCCGTAGCGCAGACCTTGTGAGCCGTTCCCAGCCATTAAAATTTGAATCGGATTAAAGAATTCTTGTATGCATTCTTTGCTTTGATTGCGGATAATTTGACGGATTCCATTTTCGACGGCGACACATGAATTTTTTAGCTCAATCATTCCCAGTGCTATACCATTCACATATAAAACTAGGTCGGGGCGTTTTTTCTGAGCAAATGAGACTGTAACCTCTTCGGCCAAGTAAAAATTATTTCTCTCAGTGTTAAGCCAGTCAATATAATGAACAGTTATATAATTTCCTGACTCGTCCTTAGTGTTCGCTCCATAACGAATTAAATTATAAATTTCTTGATTGATTTTATATAGCGGGCCGCTTTGAGTGTTTATTAACTTGTCAAGAGAGTCAAGAGCCTGCTTAATTACATAATCGCTATAATTCCGTGATAGAAGATTTTCACGCAGCAAATTATTTATTACGGGCAAATTATTTTGATTCTCAAGATTGCCGAGAAAGTTATATTTTAAATCATCAATCAGCCATTTTTTGACTCGTTCCTGTAAATGCCGCTCGTTTTCGATTAACATAGCCGCACCTTCCCAGTTAATAGATCGTTCATAGCTCCGTCACGTATCTGAATGATTTTATCACGTTCGGACTCGAGCGCAAGAATTTCATTATCAAAGGCGGTTAGTGTGTCGGCGATTGCTTGCTGTTCAGTGAGGGGGGGGAGGGGGATTTGAGTATCTAATATTATACTGTTATATAGTCTTCTGATAGTTGTACCTTCTAAATTTTGCCATTTGTGCGCTTGATAGAAATACATTAAAAATTTATTACATAATATATCGTGATTAACATCAAGCCATACGATATTAGAATCTTGAAAATATGAATCTCTACCATCAAACATAACGGCGCGCCCTATTGTACCAGCAGCAGAAAGCAAAATATCGCCGACTTTAGGATATGGATATAAACGTTTATAATTCTCGTATAGTTCACGACTTATATATGCGTCCGATTTTCCGCCGAATGTTCCTATTTTGTAGAATGGGATTTGTCCAAAGGGTTTTGTTTGATGTTGGAAAATTCTACGACACATTTTAACGACTCCTATATCCCCTAATTTCTTAACCTCCCACGCAGAGCAAAAGCCTTTAAGCCTCGTCCGGCCAGTCATTAAATCATTTAGTGCACCTTCTCGAATTGCTTTCTTTTTTGCGGTTAACTCAGATAAATTATTTATATGATTGTCGAATACTGCGAGGGTGTTGGCTATGGCGTGTTGTTCTGATAGGGGCGGGAGGGGGATGGAATATTGCATTATATATTTCTTATCGCCACGTGGCATCTTTGTCCCCTTAACTCCGCCATTCATGACATAATTAATAAAATTTTCGTTCGCAATACAATAATATAAAAATTTAGGATAAATATTTTCATTTGCAACTAACACAAGAACATCAGCACTACACGCGCCGGAAAAATCCGCAAAATAAACCTTTTTCAAATATGGGCGAATATTGGCAATTAAAATATTTCCACTGTTAAAAGCTATTCCCGTTATAAGTTGTTTATCTTGATATTTATCAATACCGTTAAAATTTTGTCTCATATTCTCCGTACTAATATATAATCTTTTGGATACCGTAATTCTATCATTTCTCAAGAAAGCAATTTCTGAAAGTTTTACATTTACCATTTATAGCCCATTCCTTTCAACGCTGCCTGCACTGCCTCGCGTGATTCTTGTGTATTATTCTCGATTTCTGACAGTGTATGCTCGTATCTTTTTGCGATAATCACGAGTCTTGCTGCTGACTCATTTAAAACTGTGTCGAGTTCGTTATTAATTTGCCCTCTCAAGAAAGCCGCCCATTTGTGAGTAAACAATAAATTTTTTACCTCGTCAACTGTCAAACGTGAATATTTTTCTAGGACTTGTTTATCAAGATTCTTTTTTGCAATCTTTATATCAAAAATTATACGATGTTGTTTTACTAAGTTAGCAAAATAATCCGTTATTGCACGATATTCTTCGGATTGGTCAAGCCTCTTATTTTCTAATTCTTTCATTCTGGGCGGTATATCACCCATTTTTATATCTCCTTTTTCATTAATAACTTTATTAAGGAGTCCGTCTTCGCCTGAACCTTCTTCAAGTTTTTCATCAAGAATTATTTGTATAGATTCAAGTTGTAACTCTAAGTCAGCAATTTTTGCAAGTTCCTCGGAAAAATAAACGCTCTCAATAATTCCGCGCGGTATTAATTCCCCGTCAAAACTTTTGACTCTGTTATTCTTGTCGTAGTTGTATGAGATTTCGCGCCCAGCCTCGTAGCCGCTTGACTTGATTATATAAATATCGTCCTGTAAAATCTCGTTCCAGTAATTCATTAAGCAATCGAACACGCTATATTTATCGATAATTAAAGAATTCGAGTACTCACCCAGAATCAAATCACCGAGTTCACGAATTAATTTTTTAGGGATTGAGTCCTGATTGACATTTAATAATAATTCACGTGCTTTGACTTCCCAGTTTGTAAAAATTTCTTGGCCTTCTTTGATTTTCTGAGCGCGTAAAGACTCGTCATTCATGAAAAAATTTTCGATTGAGTCGGGGTTGATTTCCTGAAAAATTTTAGCTTTTAGATCCGGAGATATTTGCCAAATTTTATTAAGCGAGTTTATATCATGTTCAGGAATTCCGCCGAGTAAATGAGCCTGTATATTTTGAGGGAGTGAGTCGTCTTCTTTCTGAATATATCGCGGGACGTTCATATTTCCTGCGTTTGAGTCTAAGATTTCAGAATAGGGCACGAGCCGCGAATAACCGGGGATTTCCTGCTGTGAGTGATAGACTCTTACAATGCGTTCAATATCCTGCTCGCGTAACCTGTTTTTATTGCCGTCTTTCTTGAATCCGTCGCTTGCGTCAATAAAGAAAATATTTTCTCGTTTGTCCGAGTCTGATTTGTCGATAAATAATAAACATGCGGGAATTCCTGTTCCGTAAAATAAATTAGCCGGTAAACTGACGACTCCCCGAATATAACGAGTCTTAAGCAAATTAATCCGTATAGATTCCTCCGCGTTGCCCCTGAATAATACGCCATGAGGCATAACGACTCCGGCCTTCCCATTAGAATCAAGCGATTTAATTACGTGTAAGAGCCAAGCATAATCGCCGTTTTTCTCCGGAGGAGTCCCGAATCCGTCAAAGCGTTTATAAATATCTTGAGAGACTCCGCCGTCTGCCCATGATTTATCGGAAAAAGGAGGATTCATAACAATGAAATCAAATCGCCGGAGCTGCCCGAACTTGTCAAGAAATTTAGGATCTGAGAGAGTATTACCTTTTTTGATTATGCCGGTGCCCTTCTGATGTAGTACGAAATTCATTTTAGCGAGTCCTGCCGTAGCGTTGTCGATTTCCTGACCGTAAATAGAAATCAGCGAGTCCCCGTTTGAGTCAACAGGTGCCTCATCAGCTGCCCGAATTAAGAGACTCCCGCTTCCTGCTGCCGGGTCATAGAGAGTAGCAGGTTGGGTAATATTTTCGATCCCTATTAATTTAGCGATAACTCTTGATACTTCACTGGGAGTATAAAATTGTCCCTTGCTTTTGCCTGATTCTTGGGCAAATTTCATCATGAAATACTCATAAGCGTCGCCGATAATGTCATCACCGCTGGCCCTGTTTGAGCGAAAATCTAACGCAGGATCTTCAAATATTCCGATTAAGCCCGAAACTTTATCAATTAATTCCTTGCCTGAGCCGAGTTCATTAGTATTATTAAAGCTGACATCAGGCAAAGCACCTTTTAACTCATTAGCATCGATAAATTTTTGTATAGTTTTGTCAACAATTTCGCCGACATCTTTCTTATTTTTTGCGTTGATTAACACATTAAATGACGCGTCATCAGGTATAATGAATTCGGAGAAGGGGTCATTATTATATTTGTCAGAGACGTATTTAAAGAATAACAGGACTAGCACATAATCTTTATATTTAGCAGGCTCGACTCCCCCGCGTAGTTTGTTGCAGGCCTCCCATAATTTAGAGTATAAAGCAGATTTCTTAACGGGCATTGTAAAATTTTCCTCTCAGATTATAATCTCATAATCATAAATTGCGATTAGTTAATATATTTTCAAGAAATTTTTTGCAGATGTCAAGAATAAATATAAAAATTTTCGTGATTCCCCGTGTATGAAGCCGTGTTATTGTGCAGTGAGCTATAAAATTTTTCTGATTCCCTGTGTATAAAGCCGCCTTATTGTGCAGCGAGTTATATATAAAATTTTTGCTATTTCCTGCTAAAAAAATAGTCATGTTATAATTCAGCAAATCCATAAATACAGACTTCAAATTTTCGTGGATTTCTCCCAGATTTTACTAATACATTTACTAATACAAAAAGTTGAGATAATTAATTTATTTGCAATGCTTTACAGAGAAAAATTTTTTGCTATGTTGATAAATTTTTTGCGAGAAATTTTTGCGTGTGAAATATAAATTTTTGCGCGTATAAAGTCATGTTATAATGCATAAAACAGTCTTCAAATTTTAGTGAAAATCTCACAGTTTTACAGCTGCATTTACAGCTACAAAAATATAATATTATTCAAGTATTAACAAAGACTCATAGAGATAAAATTTTTTGTTATAGTGCAATTTTTGCGGGGGATTTTTGCGTGTGAATTATAAAATTTTTGCGCGATAAATTAATCAATCATATATAATAAAAGCTAGAATTTTCACCGAGTCGGGAGGCACTGAAACATGAATTTATTTAATGTAATAATCTCGTGGATTTTCTCTACAATTTTTTGTATAACGCTTTTAATGTATATCGCGAAATATCCTCGTCAAAGGACAAAGCTCCTAAAGATAATTTTTTCTGCGATGTTTATAGTGGGAATGATTTTATATTGTTCATGTAATTATTTAGTGCTGGAAAATGCCGCCCTAGAATTGCCGGAGAAAGTAAAGAGAGAATTATTATGGGTCAAGAGTGAGTATGCTTCATTGTTTTATATTCCCTATGTAACTGTAAGATCTGTAATAGATGTCGGGAGAATGTTTTCAGGTTATCCTAATGGAGACGCGTTTTATAGTCTGCCAATTTCAAGAAATCCATTTGCTGTATTTGCGTTTCTGCTGATTAATTTAATAGCTTTTTTCACGACGGCGACCGCTTTAATTACTCGATTCGGAAATGATTTACTGCGATGGATCAGGTTAAAAGCTCCGAATATGTTTGATATTATATTAGTGTTCGGAGTAAATGCTAATTCTATATCATTAGGCCGAAATATTATAGAGAAAAAGGGAGATATTATTATATATGTTGACAGCGTAATCGATGAGAAATACGAGTCATCAATAAGAGATTTAGGGGGTATTGCTTACTCTGACAGCGGGGCAATAAAAGCGCAAGATTCATTTTTGCAGGAAATCAGAGTCAAGCCGGATAAAACAAAATTGAGACTTTACGCGCTCTCAAGTGAATACGATAAAAATTTGCAATATGCTCAAAAAATGTCAGACAGCTTGAATAAATTAAAAATTTCTCCCGAACAAACGGAGCTCGTATTATTAGGCACTGACGAATGGAAAGGAATGATATTTCAAGCAAACGGGACTAATTACGGCTACGGCGATGTAATTTCATTTGATGAGCACGAACTGACAGCAAGACTCTTAATTCATAAATACCCGTTGTGTAACGCGATAAATTTTGACTCTAATGGGCTTGCTACTGAAGATATTAACATTCTCATAGTTGGATTTGGACGCATAGGGCATGAAGTTTTGCGAAAAGTTATAGCAAATGGACAATTTGAGGGCAGTAATTTTCACGCAACTATTTATGACCCTAATTTTGAACGCAGGGCAGGTTTTGTGCAGTATCAATATCCTAAAATGTTCAAGAATTATAAAATAATATTCGAGCCTCAGGAAGGAAGAAGCACTAAATTATATTCTTTCTTGCAGGAAAACGCGGCCAAGTTAAATTATATAGTAATCTGCATTGAAGATAAATACATGACGCGGGGAATGGCCATAAGAATAGTAGACCGTCTGCAGTCACTGGGATATTCAAAGAATGTATATACTTGCGACACTGAAAGCGTTAGATGTTATTCTGAAGATGTCAAGGGCTATGAGTCTAACTTGATATATGACTCTGAAATACTTTTCTCTGAAGAGCTCGATAAATACGCAATGGAATTAAATCATAAATATTCAGGCGGGAGAAATTTATATGAAGACTGGAGACAATGCAGTTATTTTGACAGAATGAGCAGCCGTGCAGCTGTTGATTACTTGATCCCATTGATAAAGCGGATTAATGCAAAAAAATTGACTCCTGAACAGCGCGAGAATTTGGCAAAAAGTGAGCATTTAAGATGGTGCGCATTTCATTATACATTTGGCTTTGATGTCATGGACAAGTCAGAATTTACAGCGCGCATAAAAGAATACAATCACGAAATCAAGGAATCTGGCCAATCATCAATTAAGATTAGTAAGGACATGGAAAATTTAAAGCACGTCTGCCTTGTTGACTGGGACAAACTTGACGAGATTTCAAGACTCGAAGATTCATTAATTCATAATAACAGGAATTATAAGAATCATGACAGAGGAAATGTCGATACAATTATGAATTTAATACAAGCCGACTCTAAAGAAAGCTGATTATTATTTATCATGAATGAAACTTTTAAATATTACGCGTTTATAAGTTACAGCCACGCAGACAAGAAAATTGCGAAAAAATTACAGCGAAAACTAGAACACTATCATTTGCCGGCAGCTTTGCAAAAAAATAATCCTGATCTGCCTAAAAAATTAAGTCCCATTTTCATAGATGACTCTGACCTCGTGGGCAAGGGGAATTTAAAGACTGCTTTACAGGAAAATCTTGACAGATCTAATTATTTAATCGTGATATGCTCACCGAACAGCGCAAAATCTGAATATGTTAATGACGAAGTAAATTATTTCATAAAACTCGGCCGGGGTGATCATATTATTCCGTTTATTGTTGACGGAGTCCCTCACTGTGAAAATATTTCGCTTGAATGTTTCCCGCCCGCAATTCTTGAATTACCCCGCGAAAATGAATTACTTGGAATCGACCTTAAAAAATTTGGCATGTATGAGTCCTTCTTAAGGCTTATTGCTACGTTATTGAGACTCGATCTTGATGACTTTGTAGAGAGGGGCCGCAAAGAACGCAGAAGGAAAAATATTATACTTGTCTCGTTATTTTTTGCGCTGATAATTATAGGTTTTATGCTGGTACCGCCGCCCTATAATGAGACTTACGCAGAAAATGTAATGTATAACGCGCTCGCTTCATATGTGAGAGCAGGAAATCAATACGAAAATTTACACAAATTAACGGACTCGGCAATTAATAATCCGTCTGAATTCACGAAGCAATTAAATTTATATAATCAGCAAATTTCATACAGGGCAATGACCGATAAGAATTCAGTGCAATATTTAGCTGACATGCTTAAAACCGGCAAAGTTATGCCGTCATCAAGACAGCCCATGAGTCAACACGAATGCGCCGAGCTTTTGACTCTGCCTGATAGCCGGGAAGACGAATATAAATTTTTTGCTAGTGTATTAGAATTCGTTATGAGTGATGATTACGCAAGAAAATATTATAGTTCCTACCCTGAAATTTTGCGGGATATTTTAGAAGTTGACGCGAATATAACAGCAGAATTATATCAAATTGTCTGCACGCCTCATTTAACAGGGAAGTACGCCGATAATTCAGTAACAGCAAAGGCATATAATAATTTATTCTCGTCAGTTCCCAAGCAAAACGAGCATTTAACGGGCGAAAATCCTAAACAAGCGCGGGAATCTCTGGCACGGCTCAAAGGCTCAAGAAATGATTATCTGCAAAAATTAAACTCGCTGGGAGTCTTAGAGGCTTATAAATCAACAGCACCGGCAAAACCTGTTATTACTTCAGATGACGAAATATTTATAAATCAGCCTGTTATTTCAGACGATAATAAATCAGAATCAAGAATGTTAAATGACTTACTCGCATATATTTATAACCGTGAAATTATTTGCAGTAATATTAAATGGATTCTTGACTCGTTCGAAAATTTTGACCGCAAAAGAACATGGGAATCCCTCCAAATAGCGCGCGCAGTTGTTCAAATAGCTAGGGCAGATATTATTAAATGCAAGCTCCCGCCTCTTGAAATGACGGATAATGACAGGCAAAAATTAATGAATCACAAAATCGATGTAAATTTTTTGAGTAATCTTGCCTTAATGTTCGATTCTGAGAAGGCTTCAGAGTTAAATACTTGTCTCACGCTCAATGATCACATTATGAGAGATGTATTTTTCCGTGATGACTGGGCAGTCTGTATGCGTGATGCTGATATTTACAGGCAAATTTTAGACTGCAATATAAAATATTTAGCTAACATAGCCGACTGGGTTTTGACAAATATAAATAATCCTGCTGTAACTAAAAAATTTGAGCTTTTACTCGCAAAATATTGTCCTGAAACACGGGCGAATCAACGCAAAATCCCCGACACTTTAAACAATATCGAGGACTCAGCACAAAAAATTTTAGATAAACTTGAGAATTTAGTATTAATCGATAAAGCAAAAGTCTTAGGAGCCGGCAATAATAGATTTAACATGCTAAAATATGCGCTCGATAATAAAGATTTAGAGAGATTCAAGCAAAATTTAATGAAAATCTCAAACATGCCGCCCCTTATATTTTCGCCTAAATGGTTCAGTGATAAAGAAATTTTTTACTTCTGGCGCGAGAATGGCAAAATACAATCGACTCCGAGTCCCCGCTCCGAAATTACAAGAGTTCCCGACATCTGCCGCGTTAAAATCAACGGAGTCAGCCTCAATCAAGTTAAAGAATATCAGCAGGAATTAAATAATAACGGGTTTAAGAGTCTCGGCGTCAAAGAAGAAGCTAATAAATTTACAGTTTTCTATAAATTTCAAGAAAGCAGATTCGCAATTATCTGGGAAGCTGAACAGGTTATTATATTAATGCATGAGAATCCCGTTTGTTTTGTGCCTGTATTATATCTATCTCTAATGAAATAATAAAATTTTTCTTGTTAATTAGCATAATAACTCCTGAAATATAATATAATTATCCGGATATAATAATAAATATTAAAACTTGAATTTATTCCCCGTTTTGAGCATGACGGGTATTTATATATAAAAATTTTTTGAACAGGAGGAACTATTATTTGACATCAAAGCGCAGAAAATTTAACGGTTCAGACGTTGAACATCTGAACTTCATTCCATTAGGGGGGCTCGGAGAAATCGGCAAAAATATGTACGTCCTTGAATATAATGACGAGATTCTTGTAATTGACAGCGGCCTTAAATTTCCTGACAGCGAACTCCCCGGAATTGATTATATTGTCCCTGATATAACTTATCTTGAGAATAATAGAGACAAAATTTTAGCAATTATCATAACTCACGGCCATGAAGATCACACGGGCGGACTTCCATATGCGCTGCCTCGTCTTGACGTGCCTATTTACGGGACTCAATTAACGCTGGGACTCATAAAGAATAAATTACAAGATGATTTACCGGGGTATAAGCCTCAAACTCATGAAATCAAAGCGGGCGACGTTATACAAATCGGCTCGTTCTTAGTAAGATTTATTGCCGTTGCGCATTCTATACCGGACGGGGTTGCACTCTCAATTGATACGCCTTTAGGGAGAATTTTGCACACGGGAGATTTTAAACTTGATTCGACTCCTGTTGATGGAAGAGTTACGGACTTTGCGGCACTGGCTGAAGAGGGCGACAAGGGCATAATGCTGTTATGTTCGGATTCGACTAATGCAGAGAGAAAGGGATTTACACCCAGTGAAAGAATTTTATCGGGGACTCTTGAGACACTTTTTAGGACATATAGAAATAAGCGCGTTATAATTTCTTCATTTGCCAGCAACGTACACAGAATCCAGCAGGCCGCCGACGTAGCAGCAAGATTTAACCGCAAAATCGCATTTCTTGGCCGGAGCATGATAAGAATTACGGAACTTGCGCGGGATCTGGGATATCTCAAAATTGACCCTAAAATGATTATTTCAATCGATGAAAGCTGGAAATATTCAGATAATCAATTAGTAGTAATTACGACTGGATCACAGGGCGAGCCATTCTCCGGACTCGTTACTATGAGCAGGGGCGAAAATAAATCTATTATACTCGGTGAACATGATGTAGTTTTCTTGCTTGCTTCAGTTATTCCAGGAAATGAAAAACTCGTAAATAACACGATTAATAGACTCTTTGCTCAGGGTTGTGAAGTCGTTTACGAGAAAGAAAGACAAATTCACGTCTCCGGCCATGCTTCAAGCGAAGAACTTAAAATCATTATGAACATAACCCGCCCGCAGTATTTTGTCCCGATTCACGGCGAATATAAACATTTAGTCAGGCACTCACAATTAGCGCAGGAAGTAGGAATCCCTTCACGCAATATTTTCTTAATGGTCAACGGGGATATATTGACTTTCACGCGGAATTCATTCCCGAAAAAACACGGACATGTTCAGGCAGGCGCAGTAATTGTTGACGGCAACGCGGCAGGAAGCATAAAGAGTGAAGTAATGAAGGAACGCCGAGAAATCGCAGAAGAGGGCGTATTAGTGGTGTCTGCTGCTATAGATGACAGGGGGAATTTATTAGCTCCTGTTGCAATTGAGACTCAAGGCGTATTTATCTCTGATGACACAAAGCAAATTTTTAACGAGTTATACGCAACGGCAGAACGAGTCATTACTGAATCAGCAGGGAAGAGAGTCAATCTTGACTCACTCAAACGGGCAATTAAGACAAGAGTCCGCGATGTATTGAGAAAACGCAACTCATCATTTGCGGTAATATTGCCTGTAATATCGTTAAAGCGTTCGGGCTATTATGATGACACGGCAATTTTTGAGAAGGACTTTTTTTAATATTTATATTACACTGGGAGGATTAATTTATTAATGAGCTTCAATTTACACACGTTTATATTAGGCTTAGTACAGGGAATTTGCGAATTTCTACCGGTGAGCAGCTCGGGACATTTGGCAATACTACAAAATTTTTTCGGCTTTGTAAATGAAAATCTCGTAGCATTTGATTTATTGCTTCATTGTGCTACTGTCTTAGTAGTATTTATTTATTTCAGGCACGATATTATAAGACTCATAATTGAATGGCTGGGCGGCTGGGTCTCAAGAAAGAGGGCGGGCGGCTGGGCTTATGGCTGGGCGATCTTGATAGCAAATTTCTTGACGGCTTTAATCGGTCTTCCATTGCGCAAAGTAGTAGACATTTTCACAGACAGGCCTATTTATATAGGGACGGGCTTAATATTGACGGCTTTCGTGTTAATTTTTGTGCCCATAATGTCAGACAGGCGGAGAAACTCATCACTCTTAAAAATTGCTTTTGTCGTGGGAATTGCGCAGGGTATTGCAGTATTGCCGGGGGTGTCTCGTTCAGGAATGACTCTAGCTGCGGGGCTGTTTATGGGACTCGGAGCGGCTGAGGCGTTCAGATTTTCATTTCTTGTGTCGATTCCTGCTGTGTTAGGCGCGACTTTATTAGAGGCTCTGAAATTTATTAAATCAGGTGAAGTTGTTTTCATGCCCGACGGCTATATATGGGCGGTAATTGCGGCGTTCGTTCTCGGTCTTGCGTCGCTGGGATTCATGAGAAAATTAATTCTCGCAGGCAAATGGGCTTATTTCGGGCTGTATTGCTTGATTGCGGGCTCGGCTGTGATTCTATTTTCGCTGAGAATCGTATAATGCATAAAATTATTTTAGCGTCAGGGAGTCCGAGAAGGCGGGCTTTATTGCAGGAACTCGGACTCGATTTCACGATTTATAAACCTGATGTAGACGAGAAAATTTTAGATCACGAATCACCGGGAAATTTATGCGGGAGGTTATCGCGTCTGAAGGCAGCAGCGGGCGCGAGAGTTTACCCGGACTCGATAATAATAGCAGCTGATACTATTGTAGTGATAAATAATAAAATTTTAGGGAAGCCGCATAACAGAGAAGACGCATTTAATATGTTAATGACTCTTCAGGGCAGGACTCACGAGGTTTTGACGGGCTTGACGATTTGCGAAAATAATAAAATTTTATCTCACGTCGAACACACGCGAGTCAAATTCCGGAATTTAACCGAGTCAGAAATCCGCGCGTATATCTCAACAGGTGAAAGCGATGACAAGGCCGGGGCCTATGCTGTTCAGGGTGTAGGCTCGCTCTTAGTTGAAAGACTCGAGGGCGATTATTTTAACGTTGTCGGTCTTCCTGTGTGCAGACTGGGATTAATGCTGCGTGAGTTCGGAGTCAATTTGCTTGAAAGTCAATAATTTATCACGATAATATTCATATTGTTTGCGTCGGGCGTTTATCTCTGCGGGAATGCCTGAAGTTATACTATTACAGAGCGAGTCAAATTTATCAAGTATTGCGCTGATTCGCTGCTGTTCTTCTATGGGCGGGAGGGGGAATCGGAATAAACGAAATTTTTTCATGTCGACCGAATCAAAATGGCCGTGATTAAGATTTTGCAAACATAATTTTTTTAGCTCATAACAATAATAGAATGCAAACATAATATCACATTCGGATTCAAATTCTTTCTTGATAGTTAAACACGTGAATCTCTGATTTGCTAGAAAATCAACCGTTATTAATGCGTGTTCGCCTATTGTCGCGGAGGTCGATATTATTAACGAGTTCGCAGGAAATGGGCGATTCTTTACTGCTTCGAGCGAAATTTTTTGCATTGCTGATGATAATATTCTGCCGTTCATCCTTATATCGTCCATTCTGAACCACGGCACTACTCCATTTTCCCAGTATGAATCATTGCGTTTTGACGGCGTATAACCGGTGCGAATGTCAAATAATTCCTCAATCGTTACCCATTTTATAGAATTATCAAATGTTAATAATTTATCGCGATAATAATTATATTGTTTCTTTCTTAATTCAAGTTCTCTTGTAAGTTCTCTTGTAAGTTCTGTGAATTTGTCGAGAATCCGTATTATTTCGCGTTGAACTTCTAACGGCGGGAGGGGGATCATAAAATCTGCTAAATTTTTGCCGTATATATGCGGAATTGGTCCGGGACTTTTGCGCCTGTAAATTTCTTCTTGTATGTTCGTCAAATAATAATAAAGATATTTGCTCAAAATTTCATTTGTATTCTTAGGGTCAACAGTAAAAGAATCCGCGCAAAAAATAGGCACTTCCCAAAAACTTACATATCCAGCAGAGCCAGACCCAGCAACAGTAATACAACCTGCCGGACGATTTGATATATTATGATAGAACGCAGGTTTTAATCCACCTGAAATAACAGGAATTTCACCAGCTACAGCACGCGCAGAAGTAAGAGATGTCCCCCGATTAAATTCGCAAATATCGCCTAACTTCTTAAATTCGACTCCATCAGGACAAAAAATATTTTTGCTCATTGTAATGACCCCTTTTTATGCTTTTATTTTCGTGTAAACTTTCTCGCGTATTGACCAGCCTAAATTATCACAGGCAAATTTTACAATGTCATCAAGTGCGCCGGGGCTGCCCATTCTCTCGCGTCCTGCACTGCTCATGAAGTCATAAAGTTTTGAATCGTTTAAGACTCTTAGTGCGGAATTTGCGAGGGATTTTGCGTTTTTTTCCGTTAAGATTTCAGAGTCGCCTAATAATTTTTTCTGGACTCTCTTGCCCTTCTCGTCAATTGATATAACGGGAATTCCCAGCCCCGCACATAATTGATTCGCTGTGCCTCCCAGTCCTAATAAAATTTTAACGCCTTTAGTGTTACTTGCTACACTGTCATATTTGAGTGAAATAATTATATTTTTACGCGTCAAAAAATTTTTATCCTGACTCACTTCCCAGCCGTGGGACTCGCAATTATCAAGAAATTCACTTACCGGCAAAGTCGGAGCTATTACCATGACAAAATTATAATTATTTATTTTCTCGTGTAAAATTTCGACCGAGTCAAGCAATAATTTCACGTCCTGACAAGCCCGCGCCCTGCTGCCCGGTAAAAGCAAAATTATATTTTTCCCGGTAATTCCTGAATCGCTATAATTATTATCTTCTAACAATAAATCCATTATAGGACTGCCCGAATAAATTGCCTTATTGCCTAATTGCTGCGCGCTTTTCTCGTCCCTTGCCCATGTCCTGAGAGTGAAAGCGTTAATTATTGCACGTTCGAGTCTCCAGTGTCCGCTAAGATATACAGTTTTTGCAGTCGCTAGAAATAACGGCCTCGCTCCCGATCCCAGCAAAGTATTTAGCAATAAATAAACATCTCCGGCACAAATGGGAGTCCTTATTCTGTGTGAAATTTTTTGCCAGTCATTTAATTGCGCCTTAACTTGTTTCAAGAGTCCTGCTTTAACGTCGCGCCATAAATCTTTTAAGCTATATTTTAAGACTCCGCCTGAAGGTGTTACAGATTGAGCAGAAATTACATCAAAACCTGCCCGAATATAAGAATCTCCCCGCCCGACAAGTGCAAAACCTGAAATTTTTGACTCCGGCAATTTTCCGCGCAATTTCTTGGCCAGCATTGCCCCTATAGCGTCTTCCCCGTAGCCATTAGAAGCAATTATAATTTTGGGCCTTAATGCTTGAGTGAGTGCGTTAAAAAATTTTTCCGGCTCATTTAATACGGCCTTGACTCTGGGAATAACGAGCGCAATTTCTCCCGGCCAAGTGAAATTATCAGGAAAATTATATAAATCCTTCTCTGTACACGTTATGAAATCTGCTTTACTCTTTATTGC
>JAFSWW010000139.1 GCA_017444345.1 Synergistaceae bacterium
GTGAAATTTATTTATTACAGGAGGCAATGTATAAACATGAAAAAATTTTTGTTAGTTATCTGCGTGATATTAATTTTTGCTGGTAGTGCTTATGCCGGGAAGTTTACAAATAATAATGTAATAGTCGTTCTCAAATCCGGCGAGTCAAAAATCAGTGCGTCATCTATAAATATTTCTAGGCTCGAAAAAATTGCGTCAACTTCAAATGCCAGAGTCGTGAAAACTTTTAAAAATTTATCGGTCAATAGCAATAATTTATTTGCTGTCCTGCATAATGATAATATGAGTCCTGAAGATTTTGCGGCTGAACTTCTCACTAATCCCGAAGTAATTGCGGCTTGTCCAAATTATATAGTTCGTGCTTCAGTGATTCCTAATGATCCCGAATATTCTCAATGCTGGGGACTTGAATATATAAACGCTCCTGACGCATGGGACGTTACAACAGGAAATAATAATGTTTATGTAGCAATAATTGACACGGGCATTGACTGGACAAATCCGGACTTGGCCGATAATGTAGAAATAAATTTAGGCGAGAATACTATAACGGGTTCGACAGCAAACGCACTCGACGATCACGGGCACGGCTCACACGTTGCGGGAATAATAGGCGCGAAAGGTAATAATAATTCAGGGATCGCCGGAGTAAACTGGGACGTTAAATTAATTCCCATTAAGGCACTTGACAGCAAAGGAGAAGGAACACTTGAAGACGTTATAACAGCCTTTGAATATGTAACAGAACTCGTGAACAGCGGCTATAATATTGCGGCGGTCAATATGTCATTTGAATGGTACGAGTCAACGACTCCGGGACATGATAATTTTGTGACTCATCCATTTTGGCGGGCGTTGAAAGTCTTAGATCAGACAAATAAAACCGTGATGGTTTCAGCAGCAGGGAATTATTCGCAAATAGTCGGGCAGCCTGCAAAAAATTCTGTAACAAAAATATATAATGTCGGTGATTATGCTTATCCGGCTTCTTATTTAGGACTGAATAATTTTATCAGCGTCTCAGCTTATGACAAAACGGGCTCTCTTACATCATGGACTAATACGGGCGCAAATATTTCAGCACCGGGGGTAGATATTCTTAGCACATACCTGCAAAAATCTTCGAATTCTCCCACTCTTGAATCACACGAAGGAACATCAATGGCAGCACCTTTTATATCAGGAGCGGCGGCACTGTTGAAGGCGGCAAATTCGAGTCTCACAGCTTACCAGATAAAGACTGCAATTTTACGCGGAAATAGCGAGAAAGATTTAATATTTGATTTAGCCGAGTCTATTCAATATCAAGCAAATAACACAATGCCTGAGAAAGGCACAGAGGGCGACTCATATGACGACTATATAAATTATGAAGCTGACTATAATACTAATTCCGATCAATATTATGTTCCCGTAAATAATGACTCGTCGGGCGGGTGTAATTCGTTTATTACAAGTATATTTGCATTCTTGTTAGTATTATTATTTATGAGCGGGAGAAAACGCAAAATATAGACTTGTAAAAAATTTCGTGAACTGATAAAATCTCTAATTGTTGCAAATATTGCCGGTGTGGCTCAGTGGTAGAGCAGCGCACTCGTAATGCGCAGGTCAACAGTTCGAATCTGTTCACCGGCTTAGAGAAAAATTTAATCCCTGTGAGTGAATTAACTTGCAGGGAGTTTTTATGTTCGTATATAATTACTGCGTCATGAAAATTTTATTTCAGGAGGTTGTTTTATGCGAGATAAATACTCGGTTGCGCTGATACTGCCGTATTATGGGACATTCCCGAATTACTTCCCGTTATGGCTGAAATCTGCGGGCTGCAACAAAAATTTTGACTTCTTTGTGTTCACTGATATAGACTGCTCATGCTATAAGATCCCCGAAAATGTTCACGTCGTAAAAATGACTCTTGACGAGATCAGAGAACGCGCAAATAAACATTTAGATTTTGAGTGCGTGTTGAATACTCCCTATAAATTATGTGATTATAAGCCGCTTTACGGGTTAATTTTTCAGGATTATTTGCGGGATTATGAGTTCTGGGGACATGTTGACCCGGATGTAATATGGGGCGATATGAGCAAATTTATAACGCATGAGATTTTAGATAAATATGATAGGTTTTATCGCGCCGGACATTTATTGTTTTATCGCAACACGGACAAGATAAATCATTTTGTGCTTCATAAATTGCCCGGCTGCGTTGTCTCATATAGAAATATTTATAGAACTAAATCAGATATAGCGATTGATGAGAATGTTGCGCACTTCTTAA
>JAFSWW010000140.1 GCA_017444345.1 Synergistaceae bacterium
CGACTCTTCAAAGGGTTATCTGTTCGGAAATGAACACGATAATGATAAGAGCGTTTTTTATTACTATGTAAAAGACGGCGATACTCAAGCAGGCCATCCGCTTCATGGCGACTATCCTTATGTTGACAGGACATTCACACTTGCTTCAGGCCCATTTACCGGCCAGCTTGGAACATTCAAGATGATTGATGACTTTGCCGTGTCATGGTCAGGGAAAGGCGATGAGGACTCCGATGCAGGCAAAGGCCATGTACTTGTTTTCAAGTCAGAACATAGGGACAGCGACGGGCGATTCAATGGTGTATCACGCAAGAATAACGAAGTCCTCAATATTGTCAATAACAAACCGGAAAATAAACTCGCTGTTTTCGGAGCTGATTTTCTCGGTGAAGGTGTAGAACTTGAGTCCCCTGTGCATTTAAAGTTTAAAGATTGAAGGCGACAGGACTTACGCGGCAATTATTCAGACTCCCCCGTATCACGTTGATAATATTCCCGTTCCGTGGAATCCCGACCCGACAACACCGACATTGACAAATTTCAATTACACCATGGATTTGAAATCGTCCTATAGTCATCAAAGCACATCAGAAACGGGGCAGAATATTAATTTCGACATGAAAGGCTCAGCAGAAACAATTGAGGGACTCGGCACAGGTGAAGTTAGCAGTACATACGTAAAAGTTGCCTCGTTTGCTCTTGAGAAGGCAGGAGCCAAAGATGCCGGAGCTATTATTGACATGTTAGCGGACAAAGTAGAGACTACAAAATCAGAGTCTAACACGTCATCAATCACGATGTCATTAACTGATGAAGTATCAACGTCAACATCTGACACAGTTTTATATTATTCGTCAAATGTTCATGTGTGGCGTTATCCCATTAAGGAGCCTGCACCTTCATGGCTGCTCGCAAATCTTATCGAGGGCGACCCGACATCAGCAAGCGGCGATAAATTCCTTACATTTTCTATGGTTGATGACCCTGTTTTCCACGTAACAGCAGGACTTGCAGACGATAATTATCAACCTCTTCACGAAGAAGGCAATTTATTCTCATATCCTACTAATGTCGCTATGATACCGGGTTATGAAAATATGCAGCTTGAACTCACAGGCCAAAGCAATATAACTTATAGTCCCGGCTCATATACTCGAACAGTATCAATAACTCAAGAGGCAGCATCATCGACAACGGAGGCTAGAAAAGTTAATTACGGCGTGATCTCAAGTATTGTCGGAGCGGTGCAAGTTCTTCACGGAGACGCAACGGAAAATTCCATGACGGGCGAAAGAGGGAACTCGGCAACTTTCACAAAGAGTTACAGCACTTATGACAATCTGACTGCTTCATTCCCTGATCCTACAGGCGACTATGCAAATTTAACATTCACAACTGCATTTCAGGCATATGCTGATGAGGCTGGAATTTTGACGCTCGGATTTGCTATAGATAGTTTCGGAGCTCAGGCAACACTTTGGCAAAATTCTATTTATAATCAAAAGCCTGACCCTGCGCTTTATCTGCCGTACAGATATTATTTTAACGATAATGAGGTCGTTGCTAGGACAGATGAATTGATTGCGACTAAATTACGCGGCTTAAGATTTTATATTCCTGACTTATATAAATATACAGATTCAACGCTTTATGCCGACGGAAAATATAGTATTGAAGTCCCGATTTATAATGCAAGTTTTGTAGCTCCTAACGGCTCGTTTGAGGTTGCTTTAAGTTACAGGGACAAGGGAAGCACAGAGACAACTTTAATAGAGAAAAAATCTCTGACAATAGGCGGCTGGGAAGCTGGCAGAGAAAGCAACAAGGCTGTAATTTCATTTGACTGGACAGTGCCTAATGATATAACAGAAGGCGCAAAAGAACTTGTCGTAGAGATTGACCCTGATAATAATCTTGACGAAATCCATGAGGGCTGGGATCCTGACATACCCGGCGGAAATAATACCGGTTACTTCCCGTTCTCTATTGTGAAATCTAATAGCTTGCCATTCAATAGGAGTATTGAAGATGTAGAACTTGAGCTAACTATAAACGGCATGAGCATGTCAGATTTTATCACGTATGCTGCCGGGCAGTCTGAACCGTTCGATGCTGATTGCGTCATAAGCAATAAAGGAAGTCATAATATTTTGGCCTCACTTGAATTAAACTTGATCGCCTCAGATGATAAAAAAGTAGAGAGCTTTACTCACAATATCGGCATAATGAAGAACGGCGAAAATCACAGCTACAAATTTTTAGCTCTTCCCGCAAAATGGAGAAATTGCAAGGAACTTCAAGCCATTTTCTACACTGACAGCGGGATAATTTCTCAAAGTGCAGAGCCTTCTGATTCTCCTGCTCCTTCTCCTGATCCTGATATACCTGCTAATATACTAACAGGTTCAAGCGGCGGCTGTGATATGGGCTTATCTGTATTGAGTCTCGTTTTATTGCTGCCGGTATTGTTTATCAAGCGCAAATTATAATCATTAAGCTAAGAATAACGCTATTATATAAATATTAAGCCTGCCGGGTGAAGGCGGGCTTTTTTTGTGCGCTATAATAATTATGAAGAAAATTTTATGACAGGGGGACAAATTTTTTATGCGATTCACTAAGATGCACGGCTGCCAGAATGATTTTGTTATAGTAAATTGCTTTGACGAGTCTATATCTAACCCGAATGAATTAGCGCGCAATCTCTCAGACAGGCGTAAAGGAGTCGGAGCTGACGGACTGATTTTAATTCAACCTTCAGACAAGGCCGACGCTTTTATGAATATTTATAATTCCGACGGCTCGCAGGATACAATGTGCGGGAATGGGATTCGCTGCGTTGCTAAATATATTTACGAACACGGCATAATTTCACCTGACAGGCGGCAAATTTCTATAGAGACTCTTGCAGGCGTGAAAGCTATAAATCTTGAACTTGATAATAATAAAGTCTCTCTTGTTAGTGTTGACTTAGGAATCCCCGGAATAACAAGCAAACTTAACGAGAATATTATTATTAACGGCATGAGCTTAAATTTTTACGGTATAGACACGGGAACGCCTCACGCTGTATATTTTGTTGATGATAACCCCGAAATTTGCGAGATTAATTCGTGGCCTGATTCTGAATTTGCAAAAATAGGCGTTTATTTCGAGAATAATTCAAGATTTCCGGATAAAACAAGCTCGGATTTCGTGAAAATTATTTCTCGCAATGAAATCAATATGAGAGTCTTTGAGCGCGGCTGCGGTGAGACTATGGCATGCGGGACAGGTTCGACTGCTTCAGTTTTCGCGGGAGTTATTGCCGGTAAATTAAATCGTGATGTCTTAGTTCATTTGCGGGGCGGGGATTTACGCATAAAAGTTGACGATAATAATAAATGTTTCTTGATAGGGCCGGCTATTGAAGTATTCTCAGGAGAAATTTTTTATTAGATTTCTTGTTCACTTAGGAGTCAGGGATTTACGCATAAAAGTTGACGATAATAATAAATGTCTCTTGATAGGGCCAGCCGTTGAAGTATTCTCAGGAGAAATTTTTTATTAGATTTCTTGTTCACTTAGGAGTCAGGGATTTACGCATAAAAGTTGACGATAATAATAAATGTCTCTTGATCGGGCCGGCCGTCGAAGTCTTTTCCGGAGAAATTTTTTAGATTCATGATTCACTTAGTTATGAAGTAATTAATCTTTGTGATATATTACTAGTTAATTTTACAGATTATAATTATAATATAAATATAATTTGACTGAAATATTTAGCTAAAACTAGAAAATTAACAGGAGGCAAAATTTATAACATGCCTAATTACAAAGATAAAAGACTCGTAGTTATCGGAGCAGGAGTCAGCGGTCAGGGGCTTGCTGTTCTTGCTTCACAGCTCGGAGCAAAAGTTTTCGTTACTGAGCAGAATAAAATTTCAGACGAGGCAAAATCACTTTTTGACTCACATAATATAGACTATGAAGAAGGGCACTCACTCAAAGCACTTGAGAACGTTGACGAGATTTTAATCAGTTCAGGAATCCCCCCTAAATCTCAAATACTTCACGACGCACAGGAACGCGGCATTAAATTAACCGGCGAACTTGATTTTGTGCTGCCTCACATAAAGACTCAAAAACTTCTGTGTGTTACTGGCAGCAATGGCAAAAGCACTGTTACATCTTTAATCGGTCATATTTTGAACAGGGCCGGACTCAAAACAGGAACGGGCGGCAATCTCGGCACAGCGTCGGCAATTTTTACGCGTGAAAATTTTGACTCGGTCGTATTGGAGTTAAGCAGCTTTCAATTAGCAAGGGCATTAAATAATATGCATTCACAAGTCGCGATTATCACAAATTTAGCTCCGGATCATATTGACTGGCACGGAAATTATAATAATTACGTCGAGGCAAAATCACGAGTCCTGAAATTAAGAGATTCACAGGGCTGGGCAATTATTCAAGACAGAGACGCAGAAATATTGAATCCTTCAGGAAAAATAATAACTCTTAGCTGGCAGGAAAATCCCGAACATAAATTTAACGGTCATATTTTCATGAGCGAGTCTCAAGCATTATTAAATCTTGACGGGGCAATTACTCCATTATTTAAATATAGCGATACGGATTTAATAGGCTCTCACAATTTAGAAAATGTCGCTATGAGTTTATGCGCGGTGAAATTATTAAATATTAAAGATTTAAACGTTAAATTTTTGCTTGAAGGTTTTAAGCCTTTGCCTCACAGGTGCGAGAATGCAGGACAAATTAACGGAGTCCAATATATAGACGACTCAAAAGGGACGAACGTAGCAGCCACTATTACAGCAATGACAAGTATCAAGGGCCGGAAAATTATAATCTTAGGCGGACAAGGTAAGGGAGAAGATTACGCGCCCCTAGCTCAAGCCGTAAAGAATGAATGCGATTCGGCTATATTACTCGGAGAAGAGGCCGACAAAATTCAGGATTCACTGACTCAAGCGAATTATAAAAATTTTTATCGAGTCTCAAACATGGAAGAGGCCGTAAAACTTGCTGCAAAATTAGCAAATCCGGGGATGGTCGTATTGCTTTCTCCTGCGTGTACAAGCTGGGACATGTATAAAAGCTATAAGGCACGGGGCGAACATTTTTGCAATATAGTCAAAGAACTCGCGAATAATTCATAATGGAAGTAATAATTCCCTTTATCTTGAGCGGCTGTGGCTTCATAATGATTTCTTCGTTGTCATTGCGTGCGAGCATGGCGGGGGGGAATCCTTACGCTGCACCGTTGAAACAATTTCAATTTATAGGGCTTGGCCTGACTATAATGGCGTGTTGTATAGGCGGCATTACTCCCGAAAAAATTCGTAAACACTGCGGCAAATTATTTGCTTTGGCTGTGTTCTTAATAATGATTACTCCGATTCCAGGAATTGGCGTTAAAGTCATGGGCGCGCGCCGGTGGCTTAGGATTCTGGGATTCCAGTTCCAGCCTTTGGAGTTCTTATTATTGGCACTACCTATTTTTATGGCTGATAGATTGACGGATTCACAGAATGTAATTAAGCGCGGAGATTTTCATACGTTTGTGAGGCCGACTCTTTTCGTTGTTGCTATAACTGCGCTGCCATTATTATTACAGCCTACACTTGGAGGGGCTATAATTTGCGCGTCAATTTGTTTTGTTATGCACATTGAGCGCCGGGGCTGGAAATATCCGTTAATAGGAGCAGGACTCGGAGTCGGAGCTATTGCCGTGTTAATCTTGATTGCGCCTTACAGAATGAGCAGATTTCTAGCTTTCTGGGATCCATGGTCAGATCCGACGGGTAAGGGATTTCAGATTATACAAGGACTCGTAGCGTTTGCAAACGGTTCAATTACAGGCGTGGGAATCGGGCGCGGACTTCAAGAAGAGCGTTATTTGCCTGAAGCTGATACAGATTATATATTTCCTGCGATCGGTGAAGAGTTCGGGCTAGTCGGGACAATGTTTTTATTGATTTTATACGCGATATGGACTTGGCGGGCTTATTATATTTACAGGGACGCGAAGACTCCTTTTACAAAATCGCTCGCACTGGGACTCACTGCTTCAGTAATAATTCCCATGTTTATGAATGTCGCCGGAGTTACTAAATTATTGCCGTTGTCGGGGATTCCCATGCCGTTTATTAGTTCCGGGGGGAGTTCGATGGTCTTCATGTGGGCAAAAATAGGGCTGTTAATGTCCATAAAACTAGAGAATAAAAGCAAGCGCAAGAAATAATTATATAAACTGGAGAATAATATAATGTCTAGTAAAAAAATTTTAATCGTATCAGGAGGCACAGGCGGGCATATATTCCCGGCTATAATTTTCGGGAAGAGTTTAGAGTCATCAGGTGATTCTGTCAAGTGGCTTTGCGGGTCTCGTCAATTAGAGCAGGAAATTTATAAATCGCAGGGGATTCAGCCTTTAATATTAAATATTGCCGGGTCGCCTCTTGGTACTAGTTCGCTAATAAAAAATTTTGCCCGAGTCATAGATTTAATAAAATCATTCATTCAAGCATGGCGATATATAAAAAATTTTGCCCCTGATCAGATTTATTTATTCGGAGGTTATATATCTTTTGCTCCGTTGATAATCGGCAAGTTAAAGCGAATAAGAATGACTCTTCACGAACAAAACGCGGTCGCCGGAAAAGTTACGAAAATTGCATCTAAACTCGGAGTAAATATAATAACTGCTTGGCCGGTCTGTGAGGGAATAAAAAAATTTACTTGCACGGGGACTCCAGTCCGGGAGCCTGAAAGAATTTCACGTGAGAAAGCATTAACAGCACTTGACTTAAATATTAAGCCTGACTCAAAAATTGTCGGTATTGCGGGGGGATCACTGGGCAGCGGGCCGTTAAGCGAGCTTTTAACGAGTACTGCGAAATTATGCCATGATTTAGAATTCGTATTCTTGTCTTCTAAAGAAAAATTTGACGCAGGAAATAGACATTATATTTTGCCTCACTGGGACATGAAAGATTTTTACTCGATCTGTGATATTATAGTCTGCAGGGCTGGAGGGTCTACACTTTCTGAGATTCTAAAATGGGAGATTCCCGCAGTCGTCATAGCTTGGCCGGGAGCAGCAGACAATCATCAAGCAAAGAACGCCGCCGAATTCGTGAAACTCGCAAAGAATTCATGCATATTTGACGAGAAAGACAGCCCGGAAAATTTAGCGCGAATCCTGCAAAATAATAAAAATTTATGTGAAAGGACTCTTGACAATGACAAATAAAGACGCTACACTCAGCCAACAGCCAACAGCCAACAGCCAACAGCCAACAGCCAACAGCCCGAATTGTAACCAAAACTAGAACTCTTAATATAAATGGTCAAACACTTACGTATGAAGACGAAAACTTAACGTATGATAATATAACATCAATAAATGAGTCAGACGCGCGAGAACTTTTCCATGTTGTTAAGACACTTTTTGATGAAGCCGGGCTAAAATTTGCGCTCTGTTTCGGAACATTACTCGGAGCAATCCGGGAGAACGGGCATATAATCAAAGGCGATGAAGACATGGATATTTTTGTCTGGGATGAAGAAAAATTACGCAATAACCTAATTAACTTTTACGAGAAGGGGCTTAAAGTTTGCAGAATATATACCGGTATGTTTTACTCATTTAGAATAAATCATACTTGTTATATTGACGTTTATATAAAGCGCGAAATTAACGAAATATCTGTATTACCGTGGCGGCTTTATTGTGTGAGTCTTTGCGGATCTGAGATGCCGAGAAAATTTTTTAGAGAGTACAGCGAGATAGAGTTTCTCGGCGAAAAATGTTTATGTCCAAAGAATCCGGAAAAGTTGCTTGAATTCTGGTACGGCCCAAACTGGAGAATACCTATAAGAGGACATAAATTTATTTACAGGGTGAAATCAGCGCATTATTATTATTTATATTTAAAGCCTAAAGTTGATAATATAATAAAAATTTTCAAGCTCATATTTGACAGCAAATACAGACAAAAAATTTTACAGCGCAAGAAAAAAACAGGCAGCTATTTTTGGCATGCTGAAGAAGACGAATAATATTTTATATTAATTCCCTCCGGCCGTGATAAAATTTTCTCTATACACTAACTAATTCACAATAACCGGAGGTGCTTTATATGCTTGAAAAAATTAAATCGCTCGTAGAGTCAAAAAATGTTAAGGATTTGCGGCTCCTGACTGAAGACATGAACGATGCAGACATTGCCGACGCTGTAGAAGAACTTGACCCTGAAGGACGAGTCATATTATTCCGTGCTCTACGTAAAGATATAGCCGCCGAAGTTTTTGCGCACTTGAATTCTGACACAAAAGAAGATCTTGTATCGCAGTTGACAGCCCCCGAACTTGGCCGCATTGTCGATGAATTATTTCTTGATGACGCTGCTGACCTAGTAGAAGAACTCCCCGCTGATGTAGTAAAAAGAGTTTTAGAGAACGCCAGCCCTGAAACTAGACGCGGAATTAATCAATTACTGCAATATCAGGAAGACTCAGCCGGAAGCATAATGACTACTGAATATATTTCGCTAAAACCTGATATGAACGTTGAAGAATCTTTCAAGCATATTAGAGAGGTCGGCACTGATAAAGAGACTCTATACACTTGTTACGTAATTGACCCTAAGGGCTTATTAATCGGCGTTGTAACAGTAAGAACTATGCTGCTTTCACAATATGCGGATAAAATTTGCGACATAATGACAGACACGAATATAATCAGCGTGAACACTAACGACGACCGCGAAAAAGTTACGGAATTATTCCAGAAATATGATTTTATGGCGATTCCAGTTGTCGACTCAGAAAATCATTTAGTCGGAATTGTTACAGTTGACGACGCTATGGAAGTATTAGAAGAAGAAAGCACAGAAGATTTTCACAAAATGGCCGCTATGCTTCCTATGGATGAG
>JAFSWW010000141.1 GCA_017444345.1 Synergistaceae bacterium
ATCGGGCGGGCGGGTGGGAGGGACTCACTTTGTGGCGGGGGATTCGTTAATTTCGCTATAATATTCAACATGACATTAAAGGAGTGAGTCAAAATAGTTAGTGCAATAATCGCAGAATTCAACCCGTTACACAAAGGCCATGAGTCAATCTTGAATTTTGCGCGTAAACTCGGCGGAGTCGTCGTAATTCTCTCGTCAAATTTCACCCAGCGAGGCAGCCCGGCAATAATTAACAAATTTTCACGTGCTGAGATGGCTATAAAGTCCGGTGCTGATTTAGTAATTGAACTCCCTTTTTTGTATGCATGTTCGGCGGGTCAGGATTTCGCGGGGGGAGCTGTTGATTTAATTGCTAAAACGGGACTGGCTGACTCGATTATTTTCGGAATGGAAGATATAAATTTTGATGTTGACTCGTTAATTGCTAAAATATTTAATAACTCACAGGAATATAGCGAGCTCCTAAAAAATGAACTTGATCGGGGGGCTTCATTCAGTAAGGCAAATTCTATAGCAATGGGCAAAATTTACCCGGACAGCGGCGAATTTATTTCACGGCCTAATAATTTATTAGCGTTATCTTATATAATGGGTATTAAGGAAAATAATTATAACTTGCAAATAATACCGTTTGAGCGCAGGGGGGATTATTCAAGCAAGAAAATACGCGGTGATTTAAGCAAAAATTTATATATGCTGCCTGAGAGTTCACAAAAGATTTTGAGTGAAAGCGAGATTGCAGACGAGTCAAAATTATGGCCGTTATTACAAAATATTTTTATCAGGTCGGAGTCTCAAGAATTGCGGAAAATTTACGGGATTGACGAGGGGATCGAGAATTTATTTATTAAGCAATGGAGGCAGGCAAAAAATTTAGATGACTTTATAGGGCGGTGCGTCTGTGCTAGATATACGAGGGCGCATATAAGAAGGCGATTAATTTATATTTTGCTGGGACTTGAGAGAACTCACACAATCAGGGCATTACGTGAAGGCGTTCAATATGCTAGAGTGCTTGCGTTTAATTCACGGGGGCGCGATATTCTGAGAGAACACAAAAAAATTTCCCGCATAAAGATTATAACTAGACTGAAGGATGTACATAATAAGAATAATAACGAGACGGGAGAATATTTTGCTATGATAGAGAATAAAGCCTCACTACTATATGAATTATTATTAAATTCGCCTGATATGTCGCGAGAATCACAGAGAGTGCTACAATTCTAAATAAAAAATTTTTTCACTTGGAGGTATAAATTTATTTCATGGTAAGAACGAGAAAATTATACAAGATTATATTTTTCCTGATAGTGCTTGCATGTGCGTGTTATGGGTTATGGCCGAGATTTAATTTAGAACGCGCAAATAATAACGTTGCGATTTTAGCGGATTATCGAGAAATTACGGCACTGGCAAAAAATTCCGGGCTTGAAGTCGACTCGGCAATAAAAATTTTAGTCAATAACGGCATGACGGGCTTAATGGTAAGTGAACTCACAGGAGATAATATAGATCATGGACTCGGACAAGCTGAATTCAAGACGGCTCGCGACCCAGTGAACGGCACAGAGGGGACAATAATTTCAATAATGCCTGACAGTCCATATAAAAATTTGCTTAATGAGTGGCTGCGATTGAGATTCGCTATTTCTGATGACAAATTAGGCGCGGTGAAGATTCCCATGTCATTTAACGTGTTTAAGACTTCGGGGATAATTCCGGACATTGACGGACTCGAGGCGGCAAAGAGAAATAATCTTCCTATTTATTACAGGCCGGCACCTTCTCCGGGACATTTGGCGGACAGGGCTGCACTAATGCTCAGAAAAGTTAATGAATTATATAAATTGTCGGCATTTACTCCGGCGGGTGAAATTGTTTCAGGTTATCCCGATGTCAGCGCACTTGCTAAGACTGCCCATGATTTAAATTTGCCCGTTGCCCTTGTTGAGTTCTCGCGTCAAGTCGGTGAACCTGCTATGAATGCGCTTTCTTCACCGTTGTTAATTCCCCTTCATAGCGTTACAAATGACGAGATGACAGCGCGTAAAATATCCCGGTCTGCTTTACGTGAAAGACTTTTGCGGGCTGCTGTTGAGCGTTCAGTGAGATTCTTATTATTGCGAACTGCTCCGCCGAACTCGTCAGAATTCATATTTGAAGATTTTGCGCAGGAAGTGAAATTATTAGCAGAAGGACTCAGATCACACGGATTTAAACTTGCTTGGCCTGAACCTGTTTTCGCAAGTGTTAAGCTCGATACAAATATTTTTGCGGCTTTGGCTTTATCGGGAGTGTTATATTTCGCGCTGTATTCATATTTGACGAGAATGGGACTCGCTAATAATAATAAAAATTTCGTGATATTTATTATACTTGGCATAATTACGGCCGGAGCGATTTATAAATTTTCAGGAATTGCAAGACTCGCGGGTGCGTTTGCTGCTCCGTTAATTGCTGTAGAAGCTGCTTTAATTGCGATGGACTCAAACAGGGACAAAAATTTAATTCCTGCGTTCTTATTTGCGGTAATAAGCGGGCTTGCTTTGGCCTCGTTTTTCAGCGTTACAAGTTACATGCTTAGATTGCAGACTTTTTCGGGCGTAAAATTGACTCTAATATTGCCGCCTGTTCTTGTCTTATTGCATGATCTCAAGAAAAGAATACATCCCGAATCATTAATAAATTTTCTCTCAAGGCCGCCTCTATGGGGAGAACTTGTATTAATAGGCGTATTACTTGCTGCAGTGGGCTTAATGTTATTCAGGAGCGGTAACGTTGCATTTATACCGGGATTTGAGGCAAAATTACGCGAGACCCTAGAAAGAGTCTTAATTGCCCGGCCCCGCACTCGTGAGGTTTTCGTGGGTTATCCGTCATTGTTATTATTAAACTTTCTTTTCAGCAAAAATTTATTTGCACACTACCGCGAAATTTTTAGAATCGGCGTTGTATTAGGCTTCTCGACCGTTATAAATAGTTTCTGCCATTTCCATACGCCTTTGAGTTTGATTTTATTGCGGGAATTTAACGGACTTTGGACGGGCTTAATAGTCGGTCTTGCTGTAGTCTTGCTTGTGAAGTTCGTTATAATGCCACTATTAAAATTAATAAGGCCGTTAATCTCATGAGAAATTTTGCGGGGTGTTATTACGGAGTTTGCTATAAATTTGCGGGATTATTATATTTCGCTGTCAAAAATTTTTATGAACACTTCACCGCCCGTAATTCTTTATATGGAGTCGGCTCATGAGAAAATATAAAGCTGCTTTGCTGGGCTATTACGGATTTAATAATTTAGGTGATGACTTATTACTGCAGGCGAGTATAAATTTATTAGTTGACTCGGGAATCTCACGCGGAGAAATTATAGCATTCTCAAATAATCCTGATGAGACGGCGAAAAATTTTTATATCGAGTCAATAAATCGCTGGCATTACCGCGAAATTTGGCAGATTCTCAAAAATTGCGAGAGTTTAATATTAGGCGGCGGGGGACTCTTTCAGGATTCAACAAGTATAAAGTCTTGTATATGGTACTGGGCAATAATGAGGCTTGCGAACTTGGCAGGAACGAAAATTTTTGCGCTGGGGCAATCTATAGGCCCTCTTGAGTCAAGATTCGGGCGATTCTTTACCGGCAATGCGTTAAGACTGTGCGAATTTGTACACGTCAGGGATAATAACTCGCAGAAAATAGCAGAAAATTTTAATTGCAGGAATGTAATTAAGGGCTCAGATATTGCTTTGAGTCTAGTAAGAGAAATTACAGGCAAAATGACTCGTGATAATACGTGCTATATTGAGACAATCAGCGAATCTGAAGGCCTCCCGCAAAAATCACAGGAAAAACAAGAGAGAATGCTAATAAATTTACGTCCCTGCAAAAATCTTGACTCGTTCGTGAAAGTAATTCAGCCTAATATAAATAATTATCCCGGTGAAAAAATAGGAGTCGCCCTCTCACCTGAAGACGAGAACGCGCTGAAATATTTAAAACTTGACAAAATTATACGGGTCAAAAATTTTCATGAGGCCTGCGAGATTTGGCAAAATTCAAAAATTGCGCTGGGAATGCGTTTACATTTCGGGGTGTTATCGAGAATCTTTGCGACTCCTTTAGCGTTAATGCCCTATGACGTGAAAGTCAGCGAGTTCGCAAATGAGTCCGGAGTACCCTGCATAATTGACAAATGGGAGAATCCGTTAAAGCCGCGCGAAATTAATTTATTATATTATGATAAAATTTGCACATGGATAAACACAGAACTAACGAAATAGGATTAAGATATGTCGAGAGCTTGACACTTTATGAAGAGTACGCGAAAAGAATCCGGAATTTAATTCAGGATTTAGTCGAGCTTGAAGGAGTCGAATTTTACGCAATAGAAGGCTGGGCAAAGAGTCCGGCGGATTTGCTGCGGACACTGACGACTATAGACGAAAGCGATTTAACAGGAATTGACCTCGTAACAGTAAGAGTCTTGCTGCGATTCCCTGAAGACGTGCTGAAAATTGAAGAGTTAATAAAGACAGAATTTGATATTGACCCGGCTCGTTCTGTACCATCAAGCGGCTTAGAAGATCCCTTCAGATTCGGCTATCCTGCAGTAATATATATTTTGTCGCTTTCTGAGTCACGTGCTAATTTGAGAGAATGGGCGAAATATAAAGATTTGAGCTTCAGGCTCGAATTACCCACGATGTTACAGGAGGCATGGGCGACGATATTCCCGCGCGTTAATCGAACTGTAGGGGCGATCTCGGAGAAAAAATTGACTCGTGAACTTGTTTTGTTAGCCGGTTTGCTTGAGACTGCTGATAAAGGATTCTTAAATTTGCGCAACGAGATAAAAGACGAGTCCGTGTTAATCCCTCCCAGTAATAATAACAATAAGCAGCAATCAATCGACGCAGAAAAATTATTTACAGACGAAGACTTGTATAATTTATTCAGGGAAGATAATAATATTCTCGCAAAATGGAACGCAGCAGCAATTGAGGCAGGATTCCCGGAATTCACACCGGATTCAAAATATCTGCGTGAGAGCTTTAATTATTTATGCAGCATTTTACGAGCGGCGGGGCTTGATACTATTTCAGAAGTTAAAAAATTTCTCGCTGATATGGAAATCGATAATAAAGGCCTTCAGCAATTACGGACTATTCATGACACTTTCAAGCAAGATAATAAAAATTGGCGTATGGATCCATTCTCGGCGTTGTTCCTGCTCGTGCTAAATTTCAAGTGGGACGATCTCAAGAATAAAGATTTAATCAAGCTCAACATCAAAAAAGGCTCAGACAGAATCACAGGAAATACAGGAGGAAATTAATTCATTATGAGAAGCATAATTTTATGGGCTATAGTCTCGTATATAATCGGCTCATTTCCGACGGGCTATCTAGTAACTAAATTATTTCACAAGGACGAAAACGGGAAGCGCGACGGGCTCGACATCCGCACAATAGGATCAGGGGCAATCGGAGCTACAAACGTCGGGCGTGCTATGGGCGCGGGCTGGTCATGGTTCACGGCTATTGTAGACATGCTCAAAGGCGCATTTGCGTTATTACTTGCTGCACATATTGCACCGGCTGAGTCGCAAAATTTAATCGCGGCGATTTCTGCACTTGCTGTAGTAGTCGGTCATAATTATCCGGTCTGGCTGAATTTCAAAGGCGGGAAGGGAGTCGCGACAACTTACGGGACATTATTTTTTATATGGCCGTATGAGTCATTTGCGATAGTGCTTTTATGCGGGGCGATCTGGTACGCTGTGAGATGGCTGACTCGTTATGTTTCTCTTGCGTCAATGTTATCACTTGCTGCCATGCCGCTGGGATTTGCAATGTTAAGCGCGCCTAAAGAGTTTATTATTTTGTCGGCAATACTTGCTGCGTTGTGCGTGTTCAGACACAGAAGTAATATAATGAGAATGATTCACGGAACAGAAGCGAAATTTACTCCCAAAAGCAAGAAATAAAATTTTTTCCTGCCGCCGTCTCCCACCCGCCCACCCCGACGGCGGCTTTGATTCATACACGCTTTATTGCTTCACTCAATCCAGCAAAAAACTCGTCAA